>NZ_JBHXNW010000002.1:21120-69530 GCF_042717365.1 Streptomyces sp. NPDC058534 | reverse complement strand
GCCCCGCCCCCGCCCCCCCGGTTGTCCCCGGGGGGGCCCCCCCCCCCCCCCCCGCCCCGGGAAGCCGCCCTTCGCACCCACTCGATAGGTTCTCCATGCCCGGTCGTCTCCTCGAACTGCACGTCGAGAACTTCCGCAGCCTCCGTGACGTGACCGTGCCGCTCGGCCCGCTCACGGTGTTGGTGGGGCCGAACGGAGCGGGCAAATCCAACGTGCTCAAGGTGTTCGACTTCCTCGCCGACATCATCCGCACGGACCTCCAGCCGGCGCTCGACACGCGCGGCGGGTTCGACGAAGTCGCGTTCTGGGGCGGGAGCAGGCCGCCGACATCCATGCGAATCCATCTGAAGGCCACCTGGACCAGCAACTCGACGCTCAATGCTCCCGATGAGTACAACCTCAGCATTCGGCGTCGTTCCCTGCCTGCCAATCGGGACGGCAAGCGACTGACCTACGCCCTTTCCCGGGTGGAAAGCTTCGCGTTCAAACGCAGGCAGGGACGTGGTCGGCGCATCACCATCTCGGGTGAGGAAGCCCGTGTGGTCGACGAGCGGGCCGGTCAGACGAAGGACAGTGGCAATTTCAGCATTCGACGGCTGAGCAGCGGGCTGTCGACCCTTCCCCGCCTCGGGCCCGCCGACGGGGGCGACGAGGTGACACGGGTCGCCGACCGGCTGTCATCCTTTCGTGTCTTCGACGTCGACGTGGCGGCGGCCCGGCAACCCACCCGCCTACGGGGTGCGGACTTCGGCACCCTCTCCCCGAACGCCGAGAATCTTGCCGGCTTCCTGATCCACCTCAGTGGCCGCGAGGAGATCTGGGACGATCTCGTCGCCGACGCCCGTACGGTCCTGCCGCAGCTGGAGAACATCGAGTTCGAGGAGGTGGGCGGAGCGACCGACCAGCTGACCGTCGTGCTGCGGGAGCGCGGCCTGCGCCACCTGACACCGCTCGCCGACGCCTCCTACGGCACGGTCCGCCTGCTCGGCCTGCTCGCCCTGCTGTACGACCCCAACCCGCCGGCCTTCACGTGCATCGAGGAGATCGACCACGGGCTGCATCCGCAGGCGCTGGAACTCGTCGTGCAGCGGCTGCGCGAGGCGGCCGAGAGGACTCAGTTCATCGTCGCCACCCACTCGCCCGCGCTCGTCAACCGGCTGCGTCCGGAGGAGTTCGTCGTGTGTGACCGCGATGAGGACGGCGCATCGATCATTCCTGCCCTCACCGTCGACGAGGTGAAGGAAATCGTCGAGGAGTCGGGTGACCAGCCGCTCGGGGAGTTGTGGTTCTCCGGCGTGCTGGGCGGCGACCTCACCGGGGGTGAGCTGTGACCCCGAACAGGCAGCAGGGCGGCGGAAGGCCGACCCGGGCGCGGGAGCGGGGCGTCATCGTTCTGGCCGGCGAGGACCAGAACGACTGCGAGATTCTGGCCTCGCTCATACGCGCCCACCGGCCCGATCTCGAGGCGGCGGCCAAACTGGTCCGCATCAACGACCCCGTGCGGCTGCGCAGGAAGGCCGGACCGGACCTGGCCGCCGCGATGAAGACCCTGGTCGGCAAGGCGCGGGCCAAGGCATTACAGCAGCGCGCCGACCTGCTCGGCTTCGTCGTCCACGAGGACCTGGACGGCTACGCCGACGCGCGGTACGACCGGATCCGCGCAACGCTCGGCGCCGAACTCACGCGCCAGTGCCCGGGACTGTGGACGGCGCTCGCGCTCGCCGCGTGGGAGACCGAGGGCTGGCTGCTGCTCTTCCCCGACGCCTTCCCTCATGTGCGTCCGAAGTGGAAGGTCCCCGACCGCCTGGTCGGCAAGGACTCCGGTCGCATCAAGGATGCCAAGGAGGAGCTGAAGCGGGGGCTCGGCTCACCGGTCTTCCGGGAGAGCGACGGTCCCACGGTCGCGCGCGAGGCGCTGAAGCACCGGCTGATCCCCTCACCTCGCGGCAGCAACCGCTCGTACGAGGACTTCGTCGGAGACCTGACGCACTGGGCCTGAACCGGCGGGCTGACGGTGCCGGACGGATACCGGCCGGGCCTGATCACATGTACACGCGATCACCGTGACCAATTGCCGCTTCTGCCGCCTTTGTTCCCCTTGGCGGAAGCCCCAATTCGGCCGGGTGGGTGTCGATGTCCGAGGTGGGCGTTATTTTTGATGCTGATCGTCATGATGCCTTCGCCGGCTGTCACGGTGGTGCGCACGGGCGGTCGCCGCAACCCGACTTGCCCGAAAGGTCCTCGTGAAGCCCACCCTGGCCGCCGCGCAGCTCCGCGGCAGTCTCACGCAGTACCTCACGACGACGTACGCGCTGGCCGACGAGGACACGCGGCTCGCGCTGGAGCGGTTCCTCGGGGATCCGGAGACGGGGATCTTCCGGGGGCCGTATCTGCGGATCAGGACGCCGTTCCATCCGGCCGGCGACGGGTGGCAGGCCGCGCTGGAGTGGCAGCCGTCGTTCACGCCGTGGCGGCACCAGGCGAAGGCGTGGGAGCGGCTGAGCACGTACAAGGGAGCGGCCGAGCCGACGCTCGTGACGACCGGCACCGGGTCGGGCAAGACGGAGTCGTTCCTGATCCCCGTACTCGACCACTGCCGGCGGCAGAAGGCGCTGGGACGGCGCGGGGTGAAGGCCGTACTGCTGTATCCGATGAACGCGCTCGCCACCGACCAGGCCGGCCGCATCGGCGACTACCTGGCGCAGCCGGAGCTGGCGCAGGTGACGGCCGGACTCTACATCGGGGACAAACCGGATACGGACTTCCGGCGGGTGATGACGCGGCGCGAGGAGATGCGCCAGGCGCCGCCGGACGTGCTGATCACCAACTACAAGATGCTGGACCTGCTGCTGCAGCGGGCCGAGGACCGGCCGCTGTGGGAGGGCGCGGACCCGGCATACGTGGTGCTGGACGAGTTCCACACCTACGACGGCGCGCAGGGCACCGATGTCGCCATGCTGCTGCGGCGGCTGGCGTCCGCCGTGGGCGCCTCGAAGCCGGAGCGGCCGCTCGGGGCGATCTGCCCGGTGGCGACCTCGGCGACCCTCGGTGAGGGTGGGGGCGACAGCAGCGGCATCCTCACCGTCGCCGAGCAGGTGTTCGGCATGCCGTTCGGTCCGGATTCGGTGATCGGTGAGGAGCGGCTGAGCGCCGACGACTTCGTCGGCGACATCGACTACGAACTGCCGGAGCCTCCCGATCCCAAGGAGGTCATCGACGTCTCGGGCGGGCCGGGCGTCGAGTCGGACCCCGACCGGCTCGATCTGGACGGGCTCGCCGAGCGGCTGCTCGGGCGGCGCGGCATGGACGCCTTCCGGATCGGGCGGCTGCTGAAGAAGCACGACTTCACCCACGGGGTGCTCGCACTGCTGAACGGCGAGCCGCTCGACGAATGGGGACTGCGGGACCGCATGGCCCGCTTCGGGTACGCGTGGGCGCGCACCGCGCGGGAGAACCCGCGGCTCGCGCTGGAGGCGCTGTCGCGGTTCGTGGCGCTGCTGTCGTCCGCCCGGGACCCGGAGTCCGACGAGCGCCGGCCGCGTCCGCTGCTGCACATCGAGGCGCACCTGTGGGTGCGGCCGGTGGGGCGGGTGCTGAGCGGGGTGGGCGCCCGGCCGGAGTTCCGCTGGTACGAGGACGAGCGGACCCTCGCCCGGCGCTCCGCGCTCACCGCGGCGTCCGCGTCCGAGGAGTCGTCCGACAGCGACGAGTGGCCGGCGGCGGACTCCCGGCGGCCCGAGTCACTGCCCGGCTCCGACACCGTGCAGCGGCCGGCGCAGGCGCATCTGCCGGCCGTCTACTGCCGGGTGTGCGGGCGTTCGGGATGGGCCGCCCTGTCCCCCGAGGCCGATCCGCAGAAGCTGGAGACCGGACCGCCGAAGATCTGGCAGGCCTCCGTCGGACGCGACAAGCGGCGGCTGCGGTACTTCATCTCCGCGACCCCGGCCGAGGCGCGGGACGCCCTCGCGGCGCTCACCGGCGCCGCGCCGAAGCAGGCGGGCGGCGTCGACCCGCAGTCCGTGGTGGTTCTGGACGGGGCGGGGGGCACGTACCGGATGCCCGTCGCCGAGGACGGGGAAGGGCTGCAGGACGCCTGGTTCGCGCGGGCCGTCCTGGACAAGAAGACCGCCGACCGGGCCGCCAAGGACGACACCTGTCCCGCGTGCAACACCGACAACGGCATCCGGTTCCTCGGCACCGCGCTCGCCGCCCTGGCCTCCGCCACGGTCACCCAGTTGTTCACCGGCGGCCAGGAGATCGCGCTGGCGCCGGAGGAGCGCAAGACGCTGCTGTTCAACGACTCCACGCAGGACGCGGCGCACCGGGCCGGATACGTCGCCAACGCCTCGTACAAGTTCTCGCTGCGCTCGCTCCTCGCACACCGGCTGGACGACAACGGCGCACCGCTCCCGCTCAACGACCTCATCGGCGACGTCCTGGACTCCGTGGACGACCCGGGGACGCTGGCCGCGGTCGTCCCGCCGGACCTGCACGACGAACCGGGCGTGGACCGGCTCCTGTCGGGACGCGGCACCGGGGACGCCCGGACCTGGAAGCTCATCGGGGAGCGGCTCGCGTTCGCGACCGTCATGGAGTTCGGGCTGCGCTCGCGGCTCGGACGCACTCTCGAGCTGACCCGGACCACGGCCGCGGAGGTGGTGATCGCCGAACCGGACCGGATCGTCGGGCTCGCCCGCGACCTGCACCTGGCGCTGCCGGGACAGCTCGGCCTGGACGGCGGGCTGCCCACTCCCGACCGGTATCTGGCGTACGTGCGCGGGCTGCTGGAGCGGATGCGGCTGCGCGGCGGCGTCCGGCACCGGTGGCTGGACACCTGGATCAAGGAAGCGGGTGTCAACCAGTACCTCATCTCGGGTCAGCGGCCGGAGGGTATGCCCGCCTTCCCCGAGGGGTACGTGGCACCGCCGAGGTTCCTGCTCGCCGGACCCAAGGAGAAGACCAAGTTCGACACGATCGCGGGTCGCGGAAACTGGTACCAGGACTGGACGCGGCGCTGCCTCGGCCTGGACGCGGCCCAGGCGACCGAATACCTGCGCCGTCTGCTGCCCGTACTCGCGGACGAGGGCGTGGTGTCGGCGCGCACCGCGAAGGACCGCACCACCCGCGTGTACGGGCTGCAGCCTGGCCACATCCAGGTGCGCCTCCTCGCGGACGACCTGGTCAACAAGGCGTTCGTGGCCTGTGAGGAGTGCGGTTGGCAGCAGGTCGTACCGCCCGAGCGGCGCACGCGCTGGTACGGGCATCCCTGCCCGCGCTGGCGCTGCACCGGCGTCCTCACGCCTCCCCAGTACGGCATGTCGTCGACCGGGGCGGGCAGTGGCGGCTTCGGCGGGAAGCTGGAGCGCGACTACCGGGCGGACTACTACCGCCGCCTGTATCTGACCGGCGGCACCTACCGGGTCGTCACCGCCGAGCACACCGGCATGTTGACCCGGCCCGAACGGGAGGGCGTGGAGCGGGCGTTCCGTCAGGGCGTCCACTACACCGACCCCAACGTGCTGTCCTGTACGCCCACACTGGAACTGGGCATCGACATCGGCGACCTGTCGACGGTGCTGCTCGGTTCGCTGCCGGGCGGCCCGGCGAACTACGTGCAGCGTGCCGGGCGCGCCGGGCGCCGGACCGGCAACGCCCTGGTGGTCGCCTTCGGCGGTCGCCGGGCCCGCGACCGTTATTACCTGGACGACCCGACGGAGATGATCGCCGGCGACATCGTGCCGCCGGGCTGCTACCTGTCGGCCGTCGAGATCCTGCGCCGCCAGTACACCGCGCACCTGCTGGACCGGGCGGCGCGCGGCGAACTGACCACGGCCGACGGCGAGCCGCTCATGCCCGTGCCGCGCCTGTCGTCGGCGCTGTTCGGCACGACCGGCTGGTGCCAGGACCTGTCGGACGCGGCGCTCACCCACGGGGCCCGCCTGGTCGAGGAGTTCCTGGCGCTGTTCCCGCAGGCGCCGGGCGGTCCGGGCGACGACCGGGGCGTGTCCCCGCACGCCGCGGAGGAGCTGCGCGCGTACGCGACCGGCGGCATCGCGCGCACGCTGGCCGAGGCCGAGGAGGAGTGGACGGCGCGCCGCGAGGAACTGCGCCGTCGCATCGCCACCATCGACACCGCGGTCGACGGACTGCTGGCCGAGGACCGCGAACAGGGCGCCGAACGACGCGAGTTGCTCGCGGAACGGCGCGCCACGGGCGAGCTGCTGCGCCAGCTGAGCCAGACCGGTGCCCACGGCGCCCTCGTCGAACTCGGCCTGCTGCCCAACTACAGCCTGACCGATACCACGACATCCCTGGAGGCCACTCTCTACTGGAAGGAGGCCGCCGGCAGCGACGACGGGGCGGACGCCTCGGAGGGCGACGAGGAGCGCCGGGAATGGGTGTACCGCAGCCAGATGCGCGACTACGAGCGGTCCCGCAAACTGGCGCTCACCGAACTCGCGCCCGGCAACAGCTTCTACGTCAACGGCTACCGGCACGTCGTACGCGCCCTCGACATCGGCAGCCCGGAGCGGCGCGCCTGGTCGGTGTGGCGTCTCTGCCCGGCCTGCGGGTACGCGCGCACGCACGGCGACCCGAAGAGCGACACCTCGCCGTGCCCGCGGTGCGGCTCCCGGGAGATCGCCGACGCGGGTTGCGTACACCACGTACTGGAGCCCCGCCGCGTGACGTCCCGGGACAAGCGGGACGACGCCCGGGTGCGGGACGACCGCGACGAGCGGGACCGCAGGCGGTACGCGGTCCTCACCACCGTCGACATCGACCCGGCGTATCTGGCGGCCGGATCGTGGCGGCACGACAGGGCGGTCTTCGGCGCCGACTTCACGCGCAAGGCCGTCGTCCGCACCCTGAACCTCGGGGTCGACCGCCAGGACGGCAGCAGCACCGTCCCGCTGGCCGGGGACGACGTACGCCTGAACCCCTTCTACGTGTGTACCAGTTGCGGCGGTGCGACGGCCGACGGACGGCCCGTCGTCGACCAGTCGCAGCACGCGCTCACCGCGTCACTCGCCCGTTCCACCCGCGCGAGCGCCCACCACCAGCTGTGGTGTCCGCGCCGCCGGCTGCGCGGCGACGGGGAGGGACAGGGCGCCGGGGTGGACGTGCCGCTGCTGCTGGCGCACGAGCTGACCACGGAGGCCGTGCGCATCCTGCTGCCGGCGTCCGTGGCGCGCGCCAAGGAGAGGCTCGCCTCGTTCACCGCCGCGCTGTTCGCGGGCATAGCGGCCCGCTACGGGGGCGATCCCGACCACATCGACATCACCGCCGCGTCCATGCCGGACGGCGAGGACCGTGACTGGCCGCGCCGGTTCCTCGTGGTCTACGACCGGCTGCCCGGCGGCACCGGGTACCTGCACCGCCTGGCGACCTCCGACGGCTTCCGCGAGGTCCTGCTGAAGGCCCGCGAGGTGATCGAGGGCTGCGGCTGCCTGGAGAAGGGCCTCGACGGCTGCCACCGCTGCCTGCTGCGCCGCGTCCCGCCGGCCGACTACGACAAGGTCAGCCGCAACGAGGTCCGGCAGATGCTGGACGAACTGCTCGGCGCGGACGGCGAGCGCTGGGCCACCTCGCCCGTCACCACCACCCAGCACATCCCGATGCACCAGCAGGCCGAGAGCGACCTCGAGGTCCTGTTCATCGACACGCTGCGGGAGTGGGCCCGGCTGCCCGAGAGCCGCGCCGGCGGCGACGCCTACATCACGCCGGCCGGCACCCATGCGCTGGACCTGCGGCTGACCGCGGCCGACGGCTCCACGCTGAGCTGGCGGGTGTCGCAGCAGCGGGTCCTCGACGGCACCCGCCCCGACGTCCTCTTCGAACGGCTCGACGCGCCCGGCCCGCGCGTGGCGCTCTACCTGGACGGCTACGAGTTCCACGCCGGCCGGGAGCACAACAGGGCGGGCGACGACGCCGACAAGCGCACCCGGCTGCGCGCGGAAGGCCTCCGGGTCTTCCAGCTCACCTACGGCGACGTGCGGGACTGGCTGCGCCGCGTCCGGGACACCGGCAACGGGGGCTCGGGACCGGCCGACCCGGTGTGGGAGCCGTACGGCGACCGGGCCAGTGGCAAGGCCCGTGACTACTACGCCAACGTGCGGGGCGGGCTCCCCGGCGAGCTCGCGGAGACGGTGTGGGTCAACCCGGCCGTGCAACTCGTGGAGTACCTGCGCCGACCGGACGCGGAGCGCTGGCAGTGGCGTGCGGAGGCCGCCCTGGCGGGCTTCATGGGCGCCGGGGCCAGCCCGTCGGCGCTCACTCCGGACGTGCTGGGCGCGCAGATCACGGCGGCCCTGCGTGGCGCGGCGCCCGCCGGGCCGCGCGGCCCGGTGCAGTTGTTCGCGGTGACCGACCGCTCGGAACTGCCGCTGGTCTTCGCCGCCGACAGCCGGGCCAAGCCCCCCGCGTGGACCGGCATCGTCCTGCTCGACGACACGCCAGGCGTCCACGCCAGGGAGAAGGCGCACAAGCGCCGCTGGCGGGCCTGGCTGTACTGGTCCAACCTGCTGCAGTTCCTGGACACCGGCGGCGGCGACGCCGTCCAGCTCACGACCGGCCACCTCGACGGGTTCCCCGTGGAGACGCTGGCGGTCACGGGCGGCGGAGGCGTTCTGGAGAGCGTCCGCGCCACGCTCGCCGTCACCCCGCCCGCCGACCGCACGCCCGCGCCGGCCGAGACCGAGCCGCCGGTGCCCGCGGCCGCCGAGGTGTCCACCAGGGGTGGCACGCCGCCCGCCCGGGACACGGCATGGGACCGGGTGCTCGAGTACCTCGACCCGGACGAGCCCGGCCTGCCGGCGCTCGCCGAGGCGCTCGCCGCGCGCCGCGTCCCGGCACCCGAGGACGGCTACGAACTCGACTCGAACGGCTGGCTGGCCGAGCTGGCCTGGCCCGCCGCACGTGTCGGTGTCGTCCTCGCCGCCCGCCCGCCGAAGGGCGAGGACGAAGACCCGGAGGCCGTCGACCGGGACCGCGCGTTCGCCGCGGCAGGCTGGGAGGTACGGCCCGCCGCCGACTGGACCGCCGACGCCCTCGCCGACCGCCTCGGCGGCGCACAACCATCCGGCGACCGGGAAGGTCGTACCCAGCCAGACGGCACCACCAAGGACAACGGGGGGAACGAACAGCCGTGACCGGCAAGAACGTCACACTGCGCCTGCTCGACAAGGCGGACCGGGAGATCCTCAAGCTCCCCCGCCCGGTCAAGGGCGCGATCTACGACTTCCAGCACAAGTTCAAGACCAACCCCGACTCCGCGGGCCTGCGCCTCAAGCAGTTGCAGGGGCACGACAAGCTGTACTCGGCGCGGGTCAACGACGAGTACCGCGCGCTGCTGCTGCGGCTGGCCGACGACGACTGGCTGATCGTCTCGGTCAAGCACCGCAAGGACGTCTACGCGCATCTGGACCGCCTCACCTACTCGGTGAACCGCGTCACCGGCGGCATCGAGTACGTGGACCTGCAGGTCGTTCACGAGTCGGTGCTCCGTCCCGCGGCTCCGCCGACCGCTGCGCCCAGCGAACCCGTCGAGCCCGCCCGTCCCGCCGAGCCGACCGCTTCCCGGCCGCTGTTCGAGAAGTGGTCGGAGCAGCAGCTCACCGACCTGGGTGTGGCACCGTCCCTCGTCCCGGTCGTCGCCGCGCTGACCACCGAGGACCAGCTCCTCGGCCTCGTCGAGTACGCGCCGCAGCTCACCGGCGAGGTACTGCTGGCGCTGTACGACGGCAAGGAGTACGACGACGTCCTGGAGCAGGTCACCGCCCCCGTCGCGGCGCCCGACCCCGTGGACACCGAGGACTTCCAGGCCGCCGTCGAACGACCCGCCACCATCGTCACCACGACCGACGACGCGCTGCGCGAAGCGCTGGAGGGCGAGGACTTCGGCCGCTGGAAGGTGTTCCTGCACCCCACCCAGGCCAAACTGGTGGCACGGGACTACAGCGGCCCGGCACGCGTCGGCGGTGGTCCCGGCACCGGCAAGACGATCGTGGCGCTGCACCGGGTCAAGCACCTGGTCGGGCAGCTCCCGGCCGGTCGGAGCAAGCCGGTTCTGGTGACCACCTACAACAAGAACCTCGCTGCCGACCTGCGTTCGCGGCTGCTCGCCCTGGGCGGCGAGACGCTGCTGTCCCGCGTCGAGATCAGTCATGTCGACCAGCTCGCGCTGCGCACCGTGCGGGAGGCCGAGCCGGGCAACCGGAAGCGGATCGTCGACGAGGCGCAGGCGGTCCGCGAATGGCGCTCGCTCCTCGACGAACTCGGCGAGGGCGGCTGGGACGCGGAGTTCCTGCACGATGAGTGGACTCAGGTGATCCTCGGCCAGGCGGTGACCTCACGCACGGACTACTTCCGCGCCCGGCGTGCCGGGCGCGGACGCACGGTCAGTCGGACTGAGCGTGCGGAGATCTGGCAGCTCGCCGAGCGTTTCACCCAGCGTCTGGACCGGCTCGGAGTGCAGACGTGGGACCAGATCGCGGAGCGGGCGGCGCAGTTGGAGGTGGCTCGCGCCCGGCGCATCCAGGCCATCGACCAGCAGCGGGAGGAGGCGGGCGGCCTCGACAACGTGCACGTGGCCGACGGTTCGGGGGGCTGGTTGCGCTACCGGTACCGGCACATCGTGGTCGACGAGGCGCAGGACCTGCGGCCCGCGCACTGGAAGATGCTGCGTGCGATGACCGCTCCTGACCGCAACGACCTGTTCCTCGTGGGTGACACCCACCAGCGCATCTACAAGAACCAGGTGACCCTCGGCAGTCTCGGCATCAACATCCGGGGCCGGTCGTCGAAGCTGTCGCTGAGCTACCGGACCACCCGGCAGATCCTGCGCTCCGCACTGAACCTGCTCGGCGAGGAGAGGTACGACGACCTCGACGGCAGCAGCGAGACACTGGCCGGGTTCCGTTCGGTGCTCAGCGGTGGGGTCCCGGACCTGCACAGGCTCGACGACTGGCAGAACGAGCGAGAGGCCATCGCCGTGTTGATCGACTCCTGGGGTCAGGTGCCGCACGAGCAGATCGCGATCGCCGTGCCGACCAATCAGATGGCGAGCGAAGCCGCGTACACGCTGGCCCAACACGGCATCAGGGCGCTGGAGATCGGCCCCGACGGGCCCCGGGGCGACAGTGGAGTCCACATCGGCACGATGTTCCGTTTCAAGGGACTCGAGTACCAGCACATGATCATCGCTGGGGTGACCGACGGTCTCGTACCCCGCGCGAACGTCCAGCAACGACGGACCACGGACCCGGCACGTTACCGGGCGGAGATGCAGCGCGCCCGGTCGCTGCTGTTCGTGGCGGCCACGCGCGCCCGGGACAGCCTGGACGTCTTCTGGCACGGGGAACCGAGTCCGTTCCTCACGGAACTGATTCAGGTCCGACTGCCGGTCACTGGTTGACTGGGCCCTGGGGGACGAGGAAGGGTCGTCGAGGGTCCTCCGGCGGCATTCTGCGGGCGGCGAGCTCCGGTTCGGGGCCCGGCAGGTGCGGGGCGAGGGCCGCGTACACCTCCACCGCGCTTGCGGGGCGGTCCTCCGGGCGCTTGGCCAGCAGCGCGCGGGCCAGGTCCTGGAGCGTGGACGGCGCGTCGACGCCGTGATCGACCAGCCGGGGAGGAGCCGCGGTGAGGTGCGCGGTCACCAGCTCGGCGATGCCTTGGCTGTGGAAGGGAGGGTGGCCGGTGAGCATGTGGTGCAGCAGGCATCCCACCGCGTAGAGGTCCGCGCGGCCGTCCAACGGCTCGTCGCCGGAGAGGAGTTCGGGAGAGGCGTAGGCCACGTTGCCTAGTGTCTCGCCCGTCATGGTGAGCCGCGGGTCGGTGTTCGAGAGCACCTTGACGAGACCGAAGTCGAGGATCTTCACCAGTCCGCTGGCGCGGACCATGACGTTCTGGGGCTTGAGGTCCCGGTGCACGAGGCCGGCCGTGTGCGCGGCGGACAGCCCCGAGCACAGTTGCGCGGCGACGGAGACCGCGGCCGGCACGGGCAGGCGTCCGTCGTCGGCGCCGTCGACGACGTTGTCCAGCGTTGTCCCGTCGACGAGCTGCATCACCAGGCAGCAGACGTCTTCGGTGACGGCTGCGTCGTACACGGTGGTGATGTTGGCGTGGTCCAGACGGGCGGCGGCCTTCGCCTCCCGCTCGAAGCGCGCCAAGGCGGTGCCACGCCAGTCCGGCAGGGCGAGGAGATCCGTGGCGACGGTCTTGACCGCGACATGACGCTCCAGATACACGTCCGTCCCCTGCCAGACGTGCCCCATGGCACCCCGGCCCAGAATCCGGTCCAACCGGTACCTACCGCGCAGAACCCTGCCCGCAGCGAACTGCTCCACGTTCACTTCCCTCGATAATCCCGGATCGCCGCTACCGAATACTCTGCGAGAGGTTTCCCGTGGCGGAATACGGTCCAGAAACGACCATCCGTTGCGGTTTTTTCGGATTGCCGTGCGGCTTCATGGCCCCCACCACGACTGCCGCCGCTCCACTCGGCGTCTCGTACTCGCCGCGGACGGGGCCTGAGAGGATCGTAACCGTGCGCGACGAGGGGTCGTAACAGCCGTTGGTCCTGTGGCCTTCGCACTGCCGCATGTTCAGGTTCGTGCGGTGGTACACGGCCGCCCAACACTACCCGCGGCCAGCGGCAGCCGCCAGATGTCAGCCCTGGACCGTCCACGTGACCGAGTTGGACGTCAGATCCCGCACTTCAGTGCTCCGTACCGCCGCCGTCCTGTCCACCACCTGGGCCGTCACCGTGTGTGCGCGGCGGCCCGACGGGACGCCGAGGGCCGCCGGTACGACCGACGTCCTGCCGCGGGCCTGCCTCGCCTCGCGGCCGTCGACGTACCAGCGGAGTTGGGGGCCGGCGAGGGTGTCGGCGGGCAGGGTGGCTAGGGAGACGGAGAGGCGGGCGAACCGGGAGGTTCGGGTGGTGGGGTCGGCCAGGGGGGTGAGGGCGTTCGCCGAGCGGTAGAAGCCGGCGATCATCGCCTCGCGGCCGGGGAGGTTGAACTGGTCGGTGTTCAGGGAGCGCATGATGGAGTTGGCGGTGGGGCGGTAGATGCCGTACTCGTAGTAGTCGCCGCCCTCGAAGGTGTCGACGACGCCGCCGCTCGGGTCGGTCTCTCCCAGCCAGTCGGCCCACTTGGTGCCCTGCGCGGCCATCCGGTCCGCGGTGAGCGTCGAGACGTTGGGCGCGGTGGGTTCGTCGCCCGGGTAGTCGCCGTAGCCGTCGTACTGGTACTCGTCGGCGAGGAGGCCGATGGAGTGGGCCATCTCGTGGGCCGCTATCAGGGTGGACTGGGCGTTGTCGGAGGAGAGGGTCGAGACGCCGTCGTAGCCGTAGTCGCCTGCGAGTCCGGAGTAGCCGGCGCCGCCGTACTTGGTCGAGTTGGAGACGACGATCACCAGGTCGGTCGCCGGGGCCTTGTCGGCGTACGACTTGGTCTTGTCGAGGTCGACGCAGATCAGCCGTTCGATCTCGTCGCACCAGAAGTATGAGCCGAGTGCGGTGTTCCTCGTCACGTCCTGCGTCGGGTCGCCCGTGACGCCCGAGTCCTGTGAGACGGCCTGCACCGCCCAGACGTTGAAGAGGCCCTCGTAGCTCTTGTACGGCTCGATGTCCGTCACCGCGTCCCACTTCGCGCGGGCGTCCTGGAGGAAGTCCTCCTGCTGTGCCGCGGTGTAGCCGTCCCCGATGATCGTGACGTCGAGGCGGTCGCCGGTCGGGCCCGTCTCGGCGATCGGGACCACCTCGCCGTCCTGCGCGGCCGTCCGCTTCCGGGCGTTCGTCGGCGGCTGGGTGTGCGGGCTGTCCGCCGGGACCCGCGTGCGGGCGCCCTCGCCAGCCGGGTCGGGGAAGTACTCGACGCCGACCCGGCTGGTCGTCTCCGTCCCCGTCCCCGTCGCCGTCGGGGCTTCGGCCGCGACGGCCACCGTGCTGGTCGCGGGCAGGATGACGGACAGGGCGAGGGCGGTCGCCGCCGCGGATCTGCGAATGCGTATGTGCACGGTGCCAGGTCCCCACGACGACGAAAGTGACGTAAGCAGTGATGTAAGCAGTGGTGTAAACGCCCTTACAGGCGGTGCTTAAGTTAAAGGGTCTACCTCCCTTTGGGCAAGGGGTGTTGACGATGTGGTGGGCGCGTCAGACGGACACCCCCAACGCCCCCAGCAGCATCGGCAGCGACGCGTGCAACTCCCTTTCCCAGTACGCCCAGCCGTGGGTTCCCGGGCCGTAGAAGTTCGTCGTCACGTGCCTCGCGCCCACCCGCTTCAGCTCCGCCGCCAGCGCGTGGTTCTGGCGGTTGAAGTCGGCCTCCAGGGCGCTGGTGGCGCCCGGCGGGTCCAGTGGGCCCGTGGTGCCGTCGCCGCAGGACAGGTAGACCGGGATCGACCTGAGTCGTTTGGCGAGGTGGAAGGGGTCGTGGGACTGCCAGATGCGGCGCTGTGCCACGGGGTCGCCCCAGACGCGGAGGGGGTCGTCTCCCTGGCCGGCGAAGAAGCCCATGATGCGGTCGGTCGACTCGTCGTTCAGGAGAGGGTGTGCCGAGCCCGAGTAGGCCGCCGTCGCCCGGAACATGCCGGGGTGCCGGGCGGCGTACGACAGGGCTCCCTGGCCGCCCATCGACAGGCCCGCCACCACGCGGTTGCCGCCGGCGCCCCAGTCGCGTTCCAGGAGCCTGCGCAGTTCCACCGTGTGGAAGGTCTCCCAGGCCGGGTCGCCGCCCTTGCCGTGGTTCCACCAGTCGCTGTACCAGCCGTTCCAGCCCGCCTCGGGCATGACGACCAGCACGTCGCGGAGGCTGTCGGTCTGCGCCACGTCGGTCCTCGCGGTCCACGACGTGTAGTCGCCGCAACAGCCGTGCAGGAGCCACAGGGTGGGCCAGTGTTGGCGGTGGTGCCGGTCGGACGGCTTCCAGCCGTCGGGGGTGAGGAGGCGGACCTTGACGGTGCGGCCGCCCAGGGCCGTCGACCGGACCGACAGGTCGACCTGCCGGTCCGCGACCTGGGTGACGGCCACCACCTCGGCGCCGGGGCGGGAGGTGTCGGGCGGCCCCGCGGCTCGCGCCGGGGCCGTCGGAGCGAGGGTCGCGAGCAGCACGATCAGGAGTAGTGCCGGGGCGAGTAACGCTCTGGCACGTAGGCGGGTCGGGACGGTGGGCACGTTCGCGAACACGGCGGCTCCCTGGGGGTGGGTTGCTCTTCGTCGCGCTGTGGTGCGGGTCCTCGTATGTCAGTCACATGGGCGTCAGTGGCCGTGCTCGCGGGGCAGGATCAACAGGGCGTCGCCGACGGGGCGTTCGCCGGTCGCGTCGGACGGGGTGTTGATGACGGTGTCGTCCGTCACCATCGTCGTGGAGCCGCCGCCGTCCAGGTTGACCGCGTCGCGCAGGCCCAGCGACCTGGCGACCGCGGCGCTCTCGGCGATGCTCAGTCCGAGGGATCGCGTTCCGCGTCCGTCGGCGGTGACGAGTACGGTGCGGCCCGCGGTGTCGACGCCTGCCAGGGTGCGTGGATTTCGCTTGTGGGCCCAGCCGTAGTACCAGCTCGGATCGTCGGGGTGCACCATGCCGTCGGCGGCGGGGGTGATGTGGATACGGCCGTCGCGGACCAGTTCCGGGCCGGCGTTCACGATGTCGGTGCGGGGTGAGGGCCTGTACTCGTGGCCGCGGGCGTCCAGCAGCGTCGTTTTCACGCGCAGGCGGTCGCCCACGTGGGCCACGGCCGTCAGGTCTGCCACGCGTCGGCCCGTCGCCTGGAGCGAGCTGCCGCCCGGCGGGAGGGTTCCGCCGCGGGGTGAACGCAGTTCCACCACCCGGTCGTGGGCGTCCAGTACGGCTTCCAGTCCCTCGCCCCCGGGTGTGCGGCCGCCGGCGTAGTCGGGTGTGAAAGCGACCAGGTCGTTCGGGTTGGTGCAGGTGACGTCGTGCAGCGGCAGCGACGTGGGGATGTCGCCCTTGGTGCCGCCGCAGTTCCTGATCAGTCCCGGTACGCGGTTGACGCCGTTCAGGCGGAGGGAGGCCGTGGCACCGGTGACCCGGCCCCGCCAGGTGAAGCGGGCGACCCGCGTACCGCGGGCGTTGTCGTTGAGCACCAGGCTCGGGCGGCCGGCCACCGGTTCGCTCAGCAGGCGTCCGTCGTACACGCCCACGCCGGTCGGGTCGCCCGGTGCGCCCGCCTTGGGGTCGAGGACGAAGAAGCCCGCGTTGACCGCGGCGGTCGCGTCGGCCGCCGCCGACAGCCGGCTGGTCGTCTCGCGGGCCTCCAGGTCGGGGCCGTACGACGCGTCGAGGCTGCCGCGGAACCTGCGCGGGTCGATGGTCAGTACGTCCACGCGCCACGGGCCCCGGTCGGTGGCCTCGCCGTCCCAGCCCGTGTACACGGCGGATCCCCTGTAGCCCGCCGCTGTCAGGCGGGCGCGTTCGGCCGTCGCGGCGGACTGGGCGTCGTACGTGCCGATGCGGACCCGCCAGCCGAGGGTGCCGCCGGTGTAGTCGGCCGTTCGCGATGTCCGCACCTGCTCCACCCGGGCCTCGAAGCCCTTCTGCCACAGGTCGGTGGCGAGTTCGTCCGCGCTGGCGCGGTCCTTGAGGGCCGTCGGCGGCGCGTCCGGGTCGGGGGAGGTGTCGCCGCCCGGGATGGAGACCTCCACCGTCCAGTGGAGTGCCGGGTCGTCGGCGTTCCCGCGCACGATGCGGGTGAGGGTGACGCCCGGCTGGAGGGTCGTCGTGGTGCGGGTCTCGGGGAGGTCGCCGGGGCCGAGGGGGAGAGGGAGGGTGGCGTGGCTCGACGGATTGTGCGGAATCGCCGACGAAAGCGGGTCTGCCTGGGCCGGCAGTGCGCCCAGCGTGGCGATGATGCCGAGTGCGGCGCCCGTGGCGCACAGTCTCATGTTCGTCCGGCTCTTCATCCGACCCGCCTCGTGCCGATCACGGACACCAACCGACGCATGCTGCGCACAAGTATCGACCCGTTCCGGCTCGCGTCAAGACGCAGTCTGCCAGGATGATGTTCCGACAGCCGGTCGCCATGCTCCTCCCGCCGGTGGCCCGCGAGTTGAGGACGGAGTCAGGCCGCATGACCTCCCTGAGCGGTGGCGAGAGCGCCGCCCACCCGTACCGGGTCGACACGAGCAAGCCCCACCCCGCCCGGATGTACGACTACTTCCTCGGCGGGAAGGACAACTACGAGGTCGACCAGCGGGCCGCCGAGCAGTTCATGAAGGCGGCGCCCGAAGTGCGCGAAGGCGTCCTCGCCAACCGGCGCTTCATGCACCGCGCGGTCCGGCATGTGGTGGCCGAGGGCGGCGTCCGTCAGATACTCGACGTGGGCACGGGCCTGCCCACCGAGCCCAACGTCCACCAGATCGCGCGGTCCATCGCCCCTGAGACCCGGGTCGCCTACGTCGACAACGACCCGATCGTCAGTACGCATTCCAGGGCACTGTCGGACGATCCGGACACCGCTGTCGTCCTGGCCGACCTGCGCGACCCCCGCGCGATCCTCGACCACCCCGAGGTCCGCGAGGTCATCGACCTCGACCGGCCGGTGGCGCTGCTGCTGGTGGCGGTCGTGCACTTCGTCTCCGACGCGGAGGACCCGGCGGGCATCGTCGCCACGCTGCGCGACGCGCTGCCCGACGGGTCCTACCTCGTGCTGTCGCACGCGACGGGCGACGTCCACGAGGACCGGCGCGAGGACGCGGCGGCCGTCTACAACAACGCCACGGCCTCCCTGAGTCTGCGCCGGCACGCCGACGTCCTCGATCTGTTCGGCGACTTCGCGCTGGTCGAGCCGGGGCTGGTCCGGGTCACCGACTGGCGCCCCGAGGAGACGCCGCGGCCGGACGCCCCGCCGATCGGCATCTACGGCGGAGTGGCGAGGAAGGGCGCCTGACGGACGGGGCAGTCCAACCGCCCAGTCCGCCAGCCCTTCTGCTCCACCCGCACCCAGTCCACCTCGGCCTGCACCCCGCCCGCCGCGTGGTCAGGCCGCCTTGCGCTCGCTCGCCCGCGCCCGGCGGATGATGTCCGCGTAGTGCCGACCGCTGCCCTTGACCGTGCGGACCTGGGTCGCGTAGTCGACGTGGACCAGGCCGAAGCGCTTGTCGTAGCCGTACGCCCACTCGAAGTTGTCCAGCAGCGACCAGGCGAAGTAGCCCGCCAGCGGGGCACCCCGGCGGGCGGCCGAGGCGCAGGCCGCGAGGTGGGCGGTCAGGTACTCCTGGCGCTCCGGGTCGTCGATCGTGCCGTCGGGGCGGACCACGTCGGGGAAGGACGAGCCGTTCTCGGTGACGTACAGCCTGCGCGGGCCGTACTCGTCCGTCAGGCGCAGCAGCAGGTCCTCGATGCCGCCGGCGTCGATCTCCCAGTCCATGCCGGTGCGCGGGACGCCGACCCGGCGGACGGTGCGGACGTGGGGGGCGGGGCCCGTGGGGTCGGCGGCGACGGTCTGGGGGAAGTAGTAGTTCAGGCCCAGCCAGTCCAGTTCGGCGCCGATGAGGTCCATGTCGCCCGGCTGTTCGGGGAGTTCGACGCCGTAGACCTCGCGCATGTCCTCGGGGAAGCCGCGGCCGTGGGTCGGGTCCAGCCACCAGCGGTTGGTGTGACCGTCCATCCGGCGGGCGGCGGCCAGGTCCTCGTCGCGGTCGGTGGCGGCGTGGATGGTGGAGAGGTTGTTGACGATGCCCACCTCGGCGCCCGGGGCCGCGTCGCGGATGGCGCGCATCGCCATGCCGTGGCCGAGGAGCAGGTGGTAGGAGGCGCGCACGGCCGCCGTCAGGTCGGTTCGGCCGGGGGCCATCTTGCCCTCCAGGTGCCCGATCCAGGCCGAGCACAGCGGCTCGTTGAGGGTGGCCCAGTGCTGGACGCGGTCACCGAGACGTTCGGCGACGACGGAGGCGTACGACGCGAAGTGCTCGGCGGTCGCCCGCTCGGGCCAGCCGCCCCGGTCCTGGAGCGTCTGCGGCAGGTCCCAGTGGTAGAGGGTCACGGACGGTGCGATGCCGGCCGCCAGCAGGTCGTCGATCAGCCGGTCGTAGAAGGCCAGGCCCTTCGCGTTGACCTGGCCGTCGCCGCCCGGTACGACGCGCGGCCACGCGACCGAGAGGCGGTAGGCGTTGGTGCCCAGGCGCCGCATCAGCTCGATGTCCTCGTGGGTGCGGTGGTAGTGGTCGCAGGCGACGTCGCCGTGGTCGTTGTTGTCGATCTTGCCGGGGGTGTGCGAGAAGGTGTCCCAGATCGACGGCGAACGTCCGTCCTCCGCCACGGCTCCCTCGATCTGGTACGCCGATGTGGCCGTGCCCCACAGGAAGTCGTGCGGGAGTGCGGCGAAGTCGATGGTCACGTGGGTCCTCTCGGGTTCGGGAAGGTTGGTCGCGGTCACTTGACGGCACCCGCCGTCAGCCCCGCGACGAGGTAGCGCTGGAGGAGCAGGAAGCCCGCCACCACGGGGACGCTGACCACCAGGGAGGCGGCCATGATCTGGTTCCAGTACACGTCGTTCTGCGTGGAGTAGCCCTGGAGACCGACCGCGAGGGTGCGGGTGGCGTCGTTGGTCATCACGGACGCGAACAGGACCTCGCCCCAGGCGGTCATGAAGGCGTAGACGGCGACGGCGACGATGCCGGGGATCGCGGCCGGCACGACGACCTTGAACAGGGCGCGCAGCGGCCCGCAGCCGTCCACCAGGGCCGCCTCGTCCAGGTCGCGCGGCACCGAGTCGAAGTAGCCGATCAGCATCCAGATGGAGAAGGGCAGGGAGAAGGTCAGATACGTGAGGATCAGGCCGCCGCGGGAGCCGAACAGGGCGATGCCGGTGGCGTTGCCGATGTTCACGTAGATCAGGAAGAGGGGCAGCAGGAAGAGGATGCCGGGGAACATCTGCGTGGACAGCACGGTCACCGAGAAGACGCGCTTGCCGCGGAACTCGTAGCGGCTGACCGCGTAGGCGGCGAAGACGGCGATCACGACGGAGCAGACGGTCGCCGCGCCCGCCACGATCAGCGAGTTCATGAAGTACTTCGCCAGCGGGACCGTCGACCAGATGTCGATGTACGGGCGGACGGTCAGCTCGCTGGGCAGCCAGCGGAACTCGCTCGACACGTCCTGGAGCGGCTTCAGCGAGCTGGAGACCATGACGTACACCGGCAGCAGGACGAAGCCGGTGAGCAGGGTGAGGAAGACGCGGCGGGTCCAGAGGAAGGAGCGCGGCGCCGCCATCGGGGACCTAGACATCGGCCGTCTTCCTTCCTCGCGGGCCCCTGGAGGTCAGGAACAGGTACACGCCCGTCACCAGCAGTAGGAAGAGCAGCAGCAGGACCGACATCGCGGAGCCGGCGCCGAAGTTCCAGGTGACGAAGGACGACTGGTAGATGTGGAGGGAGATCAGGTCGGCGGCCTCCGGCGCGGCCTTGCCGAACAGGACGAACGGCGTGTTGAAGTCGTTGAACGTCCACAGGAACAGCACGAGGACCAGGACCTGGTTGACCGGACGCAGCGACGGCAGGGTGATGCGGCGGATCTGCTGCCGGACGCCGGCGCCGTCCAGGGCGGCGGCCTCGTACAGCTCCTTGGGGATGTTCTGCAGGCCGGCCATGACGATGAGGAAGGCGAACGGCCAGCCCTTCCAGACCGACACCACGAGCAGCGCGACGAAGCTGTTGTCGCCGATCAGCCAGAAGGAGGGCTTGTCGGTGAGGCCGAGCTGGTCGTGCAGGACGTGGTTCACCAGTCCGTTGTCGTGCTGGAACATGAACGCCCAGGTGACGACGGCCGCGTAGACCGGCAGCGCGTACGGCACCAGGAAGATCGCCCGGAGCAGGCCCCGGCCGCGGAAGGCGTCCTGCAAGCAGATCGCCGCGGCGGTGCCGATCAGCCAGCACAGTCCGACGGACAGGATCGTGAAGGCGCAGGTGACGAGGAAGGAGTGGAGCAGGGCCTCGCCGACGGGGGCGTCGAAGTCGACCGACATGCCGTAGTTGTCGAGGCCGGTCCACGGGGCGACGGTCCAGTCGCGGATGTAGAACTGGGTGAGCTCCTTGAAGCTCATCACGATGCCGATGACCATCGGCACCAGGTGGACGAGGAGTTCGAGGAGCAGGGCCGGCAGGAGCAGCAGGTAGGGCAGGCCGATGCGGCGGATCCGCCCGGGACGGCGGCGGGGTCCGCGCGCCGTCCCGGGGGAGCTCTTGCCGACCGTCCGCTCGCCGGGCTGCGCCGAGGCGGTCGTGGTGGTCATGGCGAGATCCGTGTCGTCGTGTCGGAGTCGGTGCGGGTCCGTGGGGGCCGGGGCGTGCTCACTTCGTCGGCATCTGCTGCTGGGCCTTGGCGAGCTTCTCCTCGACCGACTCGGTGGTCACCTCACGGCCGGCCGCGGCGTCGGCGAAGAGCTCCTTGACGGCCGTGCCGACCGCGGTCTCGAACTGCGACTCGTCGGGCACCTGGGGCAGCGCGGCGGCGCTGGTGGCGAGGGTCTCGCGCAGCACGGCGGTGGCCTGGGTGTTGAACGCCGGGTCGGACTGGGCGGCCTTGACCGGCGGGATGGAGCCGTACGCCTCGTTGAGGATCTTCTGCTCGGCGTCGCTGGTCATGAACTTCACGAACTTGGTGGCGCCGTCGACGTTGTCGGTGTTCTTGAAGACGGCCATGTTGATGCCGGCGACCATGGAGTTGGTGGCCTTGCCGGTGCCGGGGGTGCCGGACGCGACGGGTGCGGGCGCGACGCCCCACTCGTCCTCGTCCATGCCCATGGTCTTGAAGGTGGCGGAGGCGGTCTGCCACAGCACCATCGCCGTCTTGCCCTTGGCGAAGTCGCTGAGGGACTGGTTCTGCGCGTACTCGGCGTTGCCGGGGGCGATGACCTTGTCCTCGGCCATCAGGTCGACGTACTGCTTGACGGCCGCGACGGCGCCGTCGGAGGTGAAGTCGGGCTTGCCGTCGGCGGTGAAGAAGTCGGCGCCGTGCTGCTTGCCGAGGACGAAGACCTGGTGGATGTTGTTCGACAGGTTGGAGCCCTCGGCGCCGAGGCCCCACTCGCCGTCCTTGGAGATCTTCTTGCCGGTCTCGACCAGCTCGTCCCAGGTGGCCGGGGGCTTGGTGATGCCGGCGTCGGCGAACATCTGCTTGTTGTAGTAGAGCGCGTAGGCCATCGAGTACAGCGGGACCGCCGCCGGGTCCTGGCCCTCGACGCCGGTGGAGCCGAGCGCGGACTCCACGAAGCGGTCCTTGCCGCCGATCCTGTCGAAGTTCTTCGCGTCCCAGGGCAGCAGGGCGCCGGTGGCCTGGAGGGAGGCGCTCCAGGTGTTGCCGATGTTGAGGATGTCCGGGCCCTGGCCCGAGGTGGTGGCGGTGAGGATCCGGTTGAGCAGGTCGGACCAGGGCACGACCTCCAGTTTCACCTTGATGCCGGTCTCCTTCTCGAACTTGTCCAGTTCGGGCTGGAGGACCTTCTTGTCGACCTCGACGCTCGCGCCCTGGTTGGAGGCCCAGTAGGTGAGTTCCTTCGGCGAGTCGTTGGATCCGCCGCCCGAGGAGGAGCCCCCTCCGCAGGCCGAGGCGGCGAGAGCGAGAGACATGGTGACGGCGCCTACGGCCGCGGCTCGGATACTGCGCATGGCTCCTGGGCTCCTTCCGGGAGTCGGTCGGGAAGTCCCGACGGCGGCTTCGGGCGTTTCCCTTCCGAAGCCCCTCATGGCTTAATTTAGGACGTGAGTTAAACCCCGAGAGAAAGACTCGTCAAGGTGTCGCGCGCGGTCGACCGGCGGGCGAGGGCGCGGAAGGAAGGGGCCGGATGGCCAGGCACAGCGGGCGAACGGTCCGTGATCTGCGGCGCGAAAGCCGTACCGCGGTTCTGCAACGGTTGTATTTCGACGGGCCGATGAGCCGGCTCGCGCTGGGTTCGGCGGCCGGACTGAGTTCGGGTTCCGTCAGCAACGTCGTCGCCGAACTGATCGCCGACGGACTGGTCGAGGAGGCGGGCAGCCTCGGCGCGGACGGCGGCCGGCCGCGCACCCTCGTCCGCGTCGTGGCGGACCGGGGCCGGCTGATCGGGGTCGACGTCGGCGAGACCCGGGTGCGCGTCGAGCTGTTCGACCTGTCGATGTCCGAACTGGCGCGGACAGAGCGGGCGTTGCCCGGTCACGGGGCGCGCACCTACGACGTGGAGGTCGTCGCCGGGCACATCCTGGACGGCATCGCGGAGGTCCTCGGCGCCCCCGCCCAGGGGCATGGCGAGCTGCTGGGCGTCGGCGTCGGGGTCCCCGGGATCGTCGAGCACACCGCCGACGGCACTCTGGTGCACGGGCAGACCATCGGGTGGGACGCGGTGCCGCTGGAGGCGCTGCTGCGGGGGTCGGGGCGGCTGCCCGCGCACGTGCCGCTGTTCATCGACAACGGTGCCAAGACGCTGGGGCAGGCCGAGATGTGGTTCGGCGGCGGACGCGGGGCGCGCAACGCCGTGGTCGTGCTCTTCGGTTCCGGCGTCGGCGCCTGCGTCGTCACGGACGACGTGGAGCGCGGCCGGGCGGTGGAGTGGGGGCACCTGACGGTGCGGGTGCGGGGGCGCCGGTGCCGGTGCGGGGCACGGGGGTGCCTGGAGGCGTACGCGGGCGCGGAGGCGCTGCTCGCGCGGTGGCGGGAGGCGGGTGGGCAGCCGCCGCCCGGCGCCGACGAGGAGGCCGCGCTGGCCGCCCTGCTGTCCGCCGCGCGCCCCGGGGACGGGGGCGCACCGGACCCGGTGGCGGCCCGGGTGCTGGCCGAGACCGCCGAGTACCTGGGCGCGGGCCTCTCCGACCTGATCAACCTCTTCCAGCCCGAGCGGGTCGTCGTGGGCGGCTGGGCCGGACTCCAACTGGGCGCGCCCTTCCTGGAGTCGGTACGGGCCCACGCGCTCGCCCACGCGCTCCGGCACCCCGCCGGCCGGGTGGGCATCGCCCTCGGCCGCCTAGGCCCCGACGCGGTGACGGTGGGCGCCGCGACCCTGCCCCTCGCGGCCTTCTTCACCCGCGGCGGCCAACGCCCACCGGTGACCTCCCCCGGGCCGGTGCCGGCGTGGCGGGCGGCGCTTGGGGGGCGGTTGGCGGGGCAGCGGGGTGAGGGTGGGGGGTGACGGGGGCACGGCGGGGCGGCTGTGGCTCGGCGCGGTGAACTGGGGTTCGGGGGGTTGGGCTGTGCCCCCGTGCGGGAGGTAACGACCCCGCCGGGCGGGCTGCGACCCGGCGCGACAGGGCGCGCGACGCGTAAAGGGAGGAGTGGAGCTGGACCCAGCAACCTGGGACCCCGCGCGGGAGCCAGCGGCCCCGCCGAGCCAGCCCCGACCCGGCGCGACAGGGCGCGCGACGCGTGAGAGGCCGGTGGGGGCTACGCCCGGCAGGCCGTCGCCCCGCGCGGAAGGCAACGCCCCCGCCGGGCGGGCTGCGACGCGGCGGCAGGGTGTGCCCGGCCGGAGGGCCGCCCCCCCCCGGGCTGGGCGGGGGCGGCCCGGCGCCGCTACCGCGCCGGTGCCGCGGCCGGTGTCGGCGCGTAGCCGGTGGGTCGGGCGGTGAAGGTGCCGCGGCCCTGGGTGCGGCTGCGCAGTCGGGTCGCGTAGCCGAACAACTCGGCCAGCGGCACGGTGGCCGTGACCACGGTCGCGCCGGCCCGCGGGTCGGAGCCGGTGACCCGGCCGCGGCGCGCGGCGAGGTCGCCGAGTACGGCGCCGACCGCGTCCTCGGGCACGGTGACCGCGACCTCCACGACCGGCTCAAGGAGGACCATCCCCGAGGCGCGCAGGGCGTCGCGGAGACCGAACCGGCCGGCGGTGCGGAAGGCCGTGTCCGAGGAGTCCTTCACATGGGCCCGGCCGTCGGTGAGCGTGACCCTGAGGCCGGTCACCGGGTGCCCGCCGAGCGGACCCTCGGCCAGGGCGTCCCGGCAGCCGGCCTCGACGGCCCGCACGAACTCCTGCGGCACGCCGCCGCCGGTCACCGTCGAACGGAACACGAAACCGCCCTCCTCCCAGGGCTCGACGTCGAGCACGACATGCGCGAACTGCCCCGCGCCGCCGTCCTGTTTGACGTGCCGGTGGACGAACCCGGTCACTCCCTCACCGACCGTCTCGCGGTACGCCACGCCGGGACGGCCGACCGTGACCTCCAGTCCGTGCGCGCTCCTGACCCGCTCCACCGCGACCTCCAGATGGAGTTCGCCCATGCCCGACAGCACGGTCTGCCCGGTCTCCGGATCGGTCCGCACGGCCAGCGAGGGGTCCTCCTCGGTCAGCCGGGCGAGCGCGGCGGCCAGCTTGTCGGTGTCGGTGGAGCGCCGGGCCTCCACGGCGACGTGCACGACCGGTTCGGCCACGCCCGGAGGCTCCAGGACCAGCGGGTCGCCCGGCGCGCACAGCGTCGAGCCGGCCCGGGCGGTCTTCAGCCCGACCACGGCGACGATGTCCCCCGCGACCGCCCGCTCCAGGGGGTCGTGCCGGTCGGCCCGCACCCGCAGGATGCGGCCGATGCGCTCGGTGCGGCGCGTGCTCGCGTCCCACACGGTGTCTCCCTTCTCGATGGTGCCCGAGTACACCCTCAGGTACGTCAGCCGTCCCGTCGGGGTGGCGTTCACCTGAACGCCAGTGCCGTCATCGGTGCCGCCGGGTCGGCGGGCCGTTCCTGTTCCGTGCCGTCGTGGGTGCCGCGTACCGGCGGCACGTCCAGCGGTGACGGCAGGTACGCCACGACGGCGTCCAGCAGCGGTTCGACACCGCGGTTGCGGTAGGCCGAGCCGCACAGCACCACCACTCCGTCGCCGCCGCGCGTGAGGTCGCGCAGGGCGCCGGCGAGGGTGTCCGCGGTGAGCGTCTCCCGGTCGCAGAACTCCTCCAGCGCGGCCGGGTGGCGTTCGGCCACCGCCTCCTCCAGCAGCCGCCGCCTGCGTTCCGCCTCGTCGCGCAGGCCGTCGGGTACGGGGCCCTCCTCGGCCGTCTCCGCGCCGTCGGACCACACGAGCGCGCGCATGCGCAGCAGGTCGACGACGCCGGTGAAGCCGTCCTCGGAGCCGATGGGCAACTGCACCACCAGAGGTGCGGGGTGCAGTCGCTCCCGGATCGAGGCGACGGCCGTGTCGAGGTCGGCGCCCGCCCGGTCCATCTTGTTGACGAACGCGATCCTCGGCACGCCGTGCCGGTCGGCCTGCCGCCACACGGACTCGCTCTGCGGCTCCACCCCGGCGACCGCGTCGAACACGGCGACCGCGCCGTCCAGGACGCGCAGCGAGCGCTCGACCTCGTCGGCGAAGTCGACGTGCCCGGGGGTGTCGATCAGGTTGATCCGGTGGCCGTCCCAGGCACAGCTGACGGCCGCGGCGAAGATGGTGATGCCACGGTCGCGCTCCTGCGGGTCGAAGTCGGTGACGGTCGTACCGTCGTGCACCTCGCCGCGCTTGTAGGTGGTGCCGGTGGTGTAGAGGATCCGCTCGGTGACGGTGGTCTTGCCGGCGTCGACGTGGGCGAGGATGCCGAGGTTGCGGATGGTGGTGAGGGGGTCGGTGCGGGTACGCACGGCCGGTGGCCTTTCGCTGGTCTGCGAGCAGGGCGGCGCGATTCCCGGGACGGGCGGCACGTCGGAATGACGCCACGGCCCTCAGGGCATGCGTGACGGGACGTCAGAGACCGGTCGCGGGCGTCCGGTGCCGGCCGCGCGGCGGACACCGGAGGGCCGAGGACACCAGGATCACCTCGTACCGGGACGGGGGAACGACGGCAGCGGTGCGGATGCGCACGGCCCTGCTCCCCTCACTCGGTCTCGATGTCGTGGTGAGTGTAGGGAGATCGTTGACGTCGGCGCACCGCGTTTTCCGGCGTGGGCGGACGAGTCTTCATCCCAACGGAGCTTTCTGCGCAAGAGTGGCCCGGAGCACCCGCGGCGGTCGGTAAGATCGCCCCGCACCGTCGTCGCGGGAGGATTCATGATTGAACTGGCGGACATGGTGCGGGAGTTGAGGGATCAGCTCAACACCGCACTGACTTCGGCGGGCCCCGGCCCGGTCCGCTTCGAACTGGGGCCCGTGGAGATCGAGGCGACCGTCGCGATCGTCCGGACCGGTGGCGCCGGCGGCAAGGTGAACTTCTGGGTGGTCGAGGCGAACGCCGACGCGTCCGTCACCTCCTCCCGCACGCATCGCGTCACGCTCACGCTGCAGCCCACACTGGTGGCTCCCGACGGAACCCGCCGCCACGTGCTGGTCTCGGACGACGAGGCGCACGGGGAGCGTTGAGGATTCCGCCTTGTTCGCGCCGCTGACGCAGTGGGAAGGCTAGTCGTACGCTGTCCGGACCGGGCGCGGACGAACTCGATGACGGCCGGGGGAGGTCAGGTGGAGGGGCGCAGCGCCGCACGCGTTCGAAACGAACTTCTGGCCGAGATGGCGGGCGTCCTGGCGACGACGGACACCGTGCGCCGGCAGACGGGTACCGAGATGCTGGTCCAGGATCTCTCGTCGGAGCTGCGGCTGACCGTGGACCCGCACCAGGACCAGCCGCTCGCCCTGTGGTCACGGCAACTGGTCAAGAAGTGCGCCGAGATCGACGAAGGACTTCAGACACTGGCCCGCTGCCTGGGGTACGCCGAGCAGGGCTCGGTGGGCCTGTTCTCGATGTGGCGCCTGGTGGACGAGTGGGAGGCCACCTCCTTCTTCAAGGACACCGACCTGCGCCCGCTGCGTCCCCTGCTGCACGAGCTGCGGTCCGTCTCTCTCCTGACGGCCCTCGCACGCCGGGCCAGCCATTCCCGTACCCAGGAGCTCCAGGAGTGGTGCGACACGGGCTGGGAGGTCTTCCTGCGTCTGGCGGGCGACAACACGGCGGTGGACGAACTGCCGCCGTCCATGGCGTTCCTGTCGCTGGCCGCCGAGCACCTGGTGAAGGAAGGACACACCGAGGAGGCGGAGCACTTACGCCGCTGGAACCGCAAACAGGCTCAGCTCCGCGGGCTGGCGGAGGAGATGGCCGACTGGCAGCAGGGCGACTTCGCCCCGCCCGGTGAGCCCTCGCTCCACCCCGCCTATCTTCTGATCCAGTTCGAACCGGACGGCGTGGACCCCGACAACTTCTGGGTGGCGCACTGGCGTCAGTCCGACTCCGACGGCTGGCATCCCATCCCCGGCGAGACGGTCAAGCTGCACCGGGACGACCTTCCCGGCGCCGCGGACAGCCTGATCGAGGAGGCCGAGGAACGCTGGTCCGATCTGCGCCAGCCCGTGGTGATCGAGTTCATCCTGCCGTGGGAACTGCTGGCGGAACCCGTCGAGTGGTGGCACAAGGAGGCCGACGCGCCCGTGCCCACACCCCTGGTCATGGACTACACCGTGGTGGTACGCAGCTTCGAGCGCCTGCGCAAGGCCGCCTGGCACCGGCCCTGGAACAACCGCTGGCGGCAGCTCAAGGACAGACCGGCCGAGAGCCGGTCGCACTGGAGCCCGCCGGACCAGTCCGCCTTCCACCTCGAACGCGAGCTCAAGGACGACCAGCAGATCGTCTGTCTGGTCCTCAGCGCACCGCCGGGCACCGAATCGCCCGTCGCCCAGCAGGAGTTCGTGGCGGCGCTGCGGTCCGGCATCCCGGCCATCCTCTGGGACCGGGGCGACTCCGGGACGGCCTTCCGGGAGGCGGCCGCGGACATCCTGCAGGAGCGCGGTCTGGCCGGCGTACTGGAGCGCACCCGGCGATGGCGCGACCGGGCTCTGGCGCTGGGCCCCGAGGAATGGAACGGGCATGTCGGCCGCCATCTGGCGCTGCTGCTGGACGATCCGGAACGCATGCCCGGCCCCTCGGCGCCGGGCGGCGGTCCCGACCGTGCCGGATGAGCGATGGACCGCCGACGGGGTCAGAAGGGAGGGCACTCGTGATGCCAGGTGCGCCGACCGGGGAGTACGGTCACCCGCCCAGGCCGCGGGGAGGCCGGCCCTCGCTCGGGGCTCTCCTCGCGACGCGGAGCAGAGACAGCTCGGGAGGCGCCCCGCCTCCGGCACCCCTTCGACTGCGAGACCGTGGGCGTGATCATGGCCAGTGACAGTGACCGGCACGAGCGGTTGCGGCCCGAGGCCGACGTGGCCCGGCTGTGGCGCGACTGGCATCCCGAGGGCGACACGGCACCCGGAGAAGCCGTCCTCGTGGTCGACTCGCACGTGACGATGCGGGTCTGGGACCAGGTCGTCGACGCCCTGACCGCGGCCCTGACCGAAAGCTTCGCCGCAGTCCGGGTCGTACCCCTGCTCGGCACGGACGAGGCGCTCCCGGCCCGGGTCCGCACCGAGCGTCCGTTCGGCACGCCCCCGGCCGGTACGCGGCGGGTGGTCCTGGTGGTCACGGACGCGCTGGCGGCCGGCTGGCACCTCGGTGCGGTGCAGCCCCTGCTGCTGGGCTGGGCCGGGTCCTGGCCCGTCGCCCTGCTCGACCCGCTGCCGCCGCACGTCTGGTTCCGCACCGGCCTCGACGTGCTGCACGCGCAGGTCAGGACGGTGCGTCCCTGGGCGGCCAACGCCGACTGGGAATGGCACGAACGGGAGCTTCCCGTCGCCCCCGGCGACGCGACGACCCCGGCCCGCCCGGGCGGCGCCGAGGGCGAGGAGGTCCGGCTCGCCGTCCCCGTCCTGTCGCTGACCCATCATGGGGCGCGCGCCCTCTCCGACGTGCTCGCCGGGTCGCAGCCCGGCCCGCTGGACCTGCCCGTGACACAGGCGCACACCTGGAAGGGGCGGCCGGACGCGGCACGGGTCCTCCCGTGGGCCGCCGAGTCCCCCGCGGTAAAGGGTCCACCGTCCGCCTCCGACCGGGTGTTCGATTTCCGTGCCGCGGCCTCTCCCGTCGCCTTCCGCCTCGGCACCCGCCTCGCCGCCGCGCCACTCACCCTGCCGGTCATCCGCCGGGTGATCCGGTCGACGCACGGGGCCGGACCGGTGCACGCCGCCGAGTTCTTCATGAGCGGCCTGGTCCGCCCCACCGGCATACACGAAGACGCCCCCGGGGCGGTGGTCTACGACTTCCTTCCCGACGTCCGCGAGCAACTGCTCGCCCAGGGGCGGCGCGCCGCTACCATCCGCACCCTGCACGACGTCCGCGAGGTGCTGGCCTCGACCCCGGCCACGGCATCCCTGCTCCCGCCGCCCGACGAGGCGTCGTACAAGCCGTCACCGCCGAACGTGACCCGCGAGAACGCGCCGTTCCTCCGAATCGAACTGAAGGCACTGGCCGCTTTGTCCGGGTCACACATTCAGCGCGCCAAATTGTTACGCCACGCCCTGAAATGGCACGATCAGCGGTATGCAGTGCCGCTCGCCAAAGTCCCGCCCGCCGACCCCTCCCTGACAACCGCCGCCGCCGCAGCTAGCGAAGGAGCCACCCCGATGTCCACCACACCCCAGCGCACCTTGGAGGGAGAGCGCGCCGTTCAGCCACGCGTCTGGGGGAACCTGCCGCCGCGCAACCAGAACTTCACCGGGCGCAGCGAGCTCCTGGACCTGCTCGGCCAGCGGCTGCGGGAGGGCACGACCACGGTTCTGCCCGAGGCGATCCATGGCATGGGTGGTGTCGGCAAGACCCAGCTGGCGATCGAGTACGCCTACCGGCACCAGTCGGAGTACGACATCGTGTGGTGGATCCCGTCGGAGCGGCCGGGCCAGGTCGGCCAGTCCCTGGTGGAGCTGGCCAAGCGGCTGGGACTGGTGACCACGTCCGAGGCGAACATCGCCGGGCCGGCCGTCCGGGAGGCGCTGCGCGAGGGACGCCCGTACTCCAGGTGGCTGCTGATCTTCGACAACGCGGACAGCCCCGAGCAGGTACGCCCGTACTTCCCGACCGGGGGCACCGGCACGATCCTGGTCACCTCCCGCAACCGTCGCTGGGGCCTGGTGGGCGGGTCCCTGGAGGTCGACGTGTTCACCCGCGAGGAGAGCAAGGAACTGCTCCGCGGCTCGGGACCGGAACTCGCCGACCAGGAGGCCGAGGCGCTGGCGGAGGCGCTGGGCGATCTGCCGCTGGCCCTGGTCCAGGCGGCCGCCTGGCGGGCCGAGACCGGCATGCCCGCCTCCGAGTACCTGCGGCTCTTCGAGAGCAAGCAGAACGAGCTCCTCGAGACGGCGCCACCCCCGGACTACCAACTGCCCGTCGCGGCCGCGTGGAACGTCTCGCTCGACCACCTGGAGACCCGCAGCCCGGCCGCCCTGCGACTGCTGCAGCTGTGCTCCTACTTCTCCCCCGACCCGATCTCCAGGCAAATCCTGTCCGGCCCGGGGTACAACACCATCTTCCCCGAACTGGACGCGGCTCTGAACGACCCGATGAAGCTCGCTCGCGCGATACGGGAGATCAACCGGTACTCGCTCGCCCGAATCGACCACCGAACGAACAGCATCGAGATGCACCGGTTGGTCCAGCACGTACTGATCAACCGTATGAGCCCAGAGGAGCAGAACCGCATGCGCGAAGGCGCCCACGCCCTGATGGCGGCCGCGGATCCGAGGACGCCGACCGACCCGGAGAGCTGGCCTCGGTATGCGGAGCTCTACACCCATGTGATCGCCTCCGGCGCCGTCACCTCCGACCAGCCCTGGATGCGCCAGCTGGTGATGAACATCGCCAAGTACCTCTACTACTGGGGTGACCACGAGGTCTCGCTCGACTTCTCCGAGACGGCCTGGAACGCCTGGGTGAACCGCTTCGGGGAGGAGGACGTGCAGACCCTCCTGATGGGGCGCTGGCTGGTCTTCGTCTACCTGATGGTCGGCCGGTACACCGACGCCTCCACCCTGGTGGAGCACATCCGCAGCGTCCACGAACGCGTCTCGTCGCCCGACAGGGAGGAGTCGCTGGACGCGGCCCAGATGGAAGCCGCCGTGCGACGCGCGCAGGGCCGCTTCCTGGAGGGTGCCGAGCTGGACCGGCTGGTCCACGACCGGGCACACCGGGCCTTCGGCGACGACGACCCGGCGAGCCTGAACATGGCGCACAACCTGGGCGTGAGCCTGCGCCTGTCGGGTGAGTTCCACGAGGCGCTGCAACTCGACCGGAAGACCTGGCACCTGAAACTGCGGCTGTTCGGGCGCGACGACCAGCGGAGCCTCATCACCGAGAACTCGATCGCGATCGACGTCCGCGAGTCGGGCGACTACATCGGCGCCCTCCGGCTCCAGGAGGCCGCGCTGGAAGCGTTCCGGGACGTCTTCGGCGACAGCAACCCGGCCACCATCAGCACCGAGCGTGAACTGGGCATCGCGTGCCGCAAGGCCGGCAACCATCCCCGTGCGCTGGACCTGGCCATCAAGGCCCACGAGGCGTTCACCCGGCGTTACGGGGACACCCACCCGCAGTCCCTGGCCACGGCGCTGCCCCTCGCCATCGCTCTGCGTCAGAACGGCGACCTGGAGGCGGCACGGGCGCGTGGTGCCCAGGCCTGCGCGGGCTACCGCAAGGTCTTCCACGCGCAACACCCCTACACGCTGGCCGCGGATGTCGGCCTCGCGGTGTCCGAGCGGCTGCTGGAGCGGCCCGCCGAGGCCCGGCGCCTGGACGACGAGGCGCTCGCCGGGCTGTCCGAGACCCTCGGCGCCGACCACCCCTTCGCGCTGGTGGCTGCCGTGAACCTGGCCAGTGACCTGGCCGCGCTCGGGGAACTCGACGACGCGGTGTCCGGCGGGCGGGACACGCTGGCGCGGTGCAGGCGGACCTTCGGTACCGACCACCCGACCACGCTCGCCTGTGCCGCCAACCTCTCTCTGGACCTGGTGGCCGCCGGCCAGGGGGACGAGGGGGAGACGATGCGGGCCGACACGCTGGAGCGCATGGGCCGGGTACTCGGCGCCCAGCACGAGGACCAGGAAGAGGCGGCGCCCCACCCGGCGACCGTGGCCGTCATGAACGGCATGCGGGCCAACTGCGACATCGACCCCATGCCGTTGTGAGAGTACGGTTCCTCGCCGCCTGAGGAGGCGACACGGGACCAGCGAGGGCTGCGCGGCGGGTGCCGGGCGGCCCTCGTGGCGTTCAGCCCGTGGGCCGGGGCTCCTGCCCGGCGCGGCTCAGCCACGCGGCGAGTGCCATCGGCTCGGGCCGCTCGCCGTGCTCGGCGAGCAGGGTGTCCCGTACGGCCCGGGCCCATTGGGGCGACCCGAGCAGGAAGCGCGCGGCGGCCCGCTGTTCCGGGTCGTCGGCCGTGGCCCGTCCCAGCGCGGCCCAGGACCCCACCGGAGGGTCGTCCCGCAGCAGTTGGTCCGTGAGGATCCGCCGGGCGTCCGAACGGGCACCGGCGGCCAGCAGGACGTCCACCGGCCCGGCCCCTCGCACCGTGGCCGTACCGGGGTCCCGCCAGGGGCCGTCCGGATCCGTCAGACGGTGCCGGGCCAGCACCGCCGCCGTGTCCAGGAAGCAGGCGTCGGGGTCCGGCCGCAGGAGCGACGGGGTGGCCCGAAGGGCCGGCGGGCAGCTCTCTCCCCGTCGCCAGGCGCGTACCGCCTCGTACACCACGTCGGAGGAGGGGCGCAGATGGTGTTCGCGCCACCGGGCCCGATGGCTGGCGGTCGCCTCACGCGCGAGCCCCAGCTCCTCGGCGGGAAGGCGCTCGGTGAGCCATCCGGCACAGATCTGGGCCAGGGACTCCAGGAGCCGGTTCCCCAGGGCCGTCAACCGCTCGTGGCCGCGGGCGCTGTCGAGCGTCGACCACACCGCGTCCCGCCACAGGGCGAACTCGAAGTGCGCCAGCGGCCCGTGGCCGGTGTCGGCGGCGTGCCGGTGGGCACGCCAGAAGCGGGTCACGCCGAAGAAGGCGTAGATCCCCTGGAGCAGGCCCTCCAGCGGACGGGGGTCGTCCCGCCACGGCGCGTGGAACAACCGCGGCGGCTCGTCGGTCTTGTCGGTCCGGGTGACCAGGGGCCCGAGGTGCGTGAGTGCGCCGAGTTTGATGTGCTGGAACTCGTGCACCAGGGTGGCGGCCAGTTCCGGACCCTCGTCGGGCAGCGAGGCGTTGATTCCGCCGAACGCCTCCGCGGAGGAACTGCTGTATGGCCGAAACCTTTCTCCTCTGGGCACGGGAGTGATGGACCTCAGCCCTCGGCGCATCGCTTCCGTCTGGTCCGGCTCGTCGCGCAGCAGGTCCCAGGCGTCGTCGACCGCGCGCTGCCAGGCGCCGGCCTCCTGCTCGGAGAGCGGGCGTGGCGCGGTGGGCCCGGAGAACATGCGAAACGGGTCGTGTTCTTCGAGGGCCAGTGAGCCCGCCGAGTCGCCTCGCCCCAGCGTCAGCCGCCGGGTGGGCCGCCAGCCGGGAGCACGACGCTCCCAGTCAGGCCCCACCACCACGTCGCCGGACGGTCCGCTGATGCGCAGGCGCTCCCCGTCCCCGGTGACACGCACCGCCGTCCGCCCGCCCGCGCCGGGCAGGACCGCGCACCCCAGGCCGGGGAGGGAAACGATTCCCTCGCTCACCGCGACCCACAGGGCGAAGCGGATGCGGGCACCGGCGGCGCCCGCGACGGCCAGGGCGGACAGGTGGCCCAGGGTCTGCCGGACGGGGGCCTCGCCCTGAGGGGCACCCCGCAGCAGTCGCAGCGCCGACGACAGCCAGGTACCGGTCCCCGGTGCCATCAGGACGCCGTCGACCGCCCCCGGGGCCCGGGCCTGCGCACGTTCGAGGAGGTCCCAGGCGTCGTGGAGGGACAGCGGCCGTTCCCCGTCGTGGCCGTGCGCCCGGTCGGCGCCGCGGTCCAGCAGGGCCCGCAGCAGCAGGAGCCGGCGACTGCGCTCGGCGCTCAGCAGCTCCTCGATGACGTCACCGTCGCCGCCGCCCCGCACGAGCCCGCGCAGGCCGGTCTCCGAGATCCCGTGGAAAACGGATCGCCCGGCAGGCGTGCTGTCCGTGGGACCCACTGGTACTCCCCCCGCACACGGCTACGGTCCTAGTTTCCGAGCCCTGTGTGCGTCTGATTGACGCCCGCGACCGTGATCGCATGAGGATCGTCGACATCGGCCAGCAACCGTTCGAGAGACGCGGACATGACTGGACCGTCAAGAGAACGCAACGCCTCGAGCGATACCCCCGAGAGGTCGATGAGTCCGGACTCAAAGGCCGGCGTCGCCCGCTCCACGGCTGCCAAGTCCCCTCCCCGTATGGTCTCTTACGCGCCGTCGTCCTCTACGCGCCCTCGTTCCTCCTTCATCATGACCCAGGGGGAGGCGGCCCGAAACCTGTGTACCGGCCAGCTGCGACATCAAGTCAGTTGTGGCGCAGGGCCAGTTCGGCCATCGCCCGGTCGACCTCGCGCAGTTCCTCGGAGCCCTCCTCCCACGTCCGCAGCTCCGCCAGGAACGTGTCGAGGGTGCCGGGGAAGCGCAGGCACGTGCGCAGAACGCCGTACACCTCGAACCTCAGCCGGTCGTCGCGCGGCCGGTGGGCGGCCACCCGGGGGTCGATTCCGGCCAGGACGGCGTCGAGGCCGTTCGGCCTGCGCAGCGTGGGCAGTGCGGTCAACACGTCGACCAGGTGGCGGAGTTCGCCGAGGGTGAGCGTGTGCGGCAACGAGGCGAGGGACGGAGGATCGGCGGATGGATGCCGGGTCGCCGTCCCGGGCTCGGGGCCGGCCACCGGTCCGGGACGGTCCGGGAGGCCCGCGCGGGTACGGAGGATGTCCAGTTCGGCCGGGGTCAGCAGCTCGTACCAGCGCCCCACCCGCACCGCCGCGAGGCGTCCGAGACCGTCGGAACGGTGGTGGGTGGTGATCAGGCCGATGATCGCGTCGTCGGACCAGAGTGGCGCGCCGGACATTCCCTCCCACGGGGACCGGTCGGGTTCGACGTCTTCGGCCGGGGGCGGGACGGCGACCTCCAGCGTTCCGGCCCGGCGGTTGGAGAGTGCGGACACCGCTCCGTCGACGTGGCAGGAGTCCCGGTACCGGCCGGGCGGGCCGCCGGTGTTGGGTTCGTCCGCTCCGCCGTACTCGCGCAGTTTGAAGCGGGGGAACCCCACGGCGGTGACGGGGAGGGTGACGGCCTCCTCGGGCAGGACGGCGTAGCGGGGCGCGTGGTGGACCGGGCGGGTCTCGGGGAGCGTGCCGGTGAGTTCCAGCAGAGCCAGGTCGGCGGGGCGGGAGCTGAGGACGACCCGGGCTTCGGTGGACCACTCGGTGGGGTGGTCGGCGTCGAAGCGGACCTTGAGCGTGGCCGGCGGGGGCTCGACCAGGTGGGCGGCGGTGAGGACGTACCGTTCGGTGACGCGGTAACCGGATCCTCTGCGTCCGGTGACACCACCCGGGCGGCCGACGATCATCTCCGCGACACGGGCGATGTCCAGCCCGTCCGCTCCCCCTCGGCCCGTTCTCACACGGGGCCTCTACCCCGTGGAACGGCGCCTCAAATGCAAAGAGAGTGTCCGAGGGGGGACTTGAACCCCCACGCCCGATAAAGGGCACTAGCACCTCAAGCTAGCGCGTCTGCCATTCCGCCACCCGGACCAGGTGTCTGTCGTGGTGCGGGGGTGTCCCCGCGGCGACATGGACAACCATACCAAGGTTTCGCAGCGCCTTTCACCTGCGTTTCCTTCCCCTGAGCGGCGGTCCGCGACCGGCGGTGCCGGGGCGCCTAGGGTCGCACCATGAGTGACTGGATGGTTACCCGGAGCCCGCTTCCGCGTCGCCGGTCGCGGGCGCTGTCGCCGCTCAGGGAGCATCTGCGGGACACGTTCTGGTTCGCGCCCACCGCGGCGATGGTGGGCGTCTTCGTGGTGTGGCTGGTGGCTCAGGAGCTGGATGCCGCTCTCGTCCGTTCGCTGCAGGACGGCGGTGACTACGACACGCTCGCCGAACTGCTGCGGTTCGCGGACGACGCGAAGACGGTGGTGTCGGCGGTCGGCTCGGCGATGATGACGTTCATCGGGGTGGTGTTCAGCATCTCGCTGGTCGCGGTGCAGATGGCGAGCGGTCAGTTCACGCCGCGCGTGGTGCGGCTGTTCGTCCGCAGCCGGATCACCAAGGCGACCTTCGCGGTGTTCCTGGCCACCTTCGTCCTGACACTGCTGGTCCTCACCAGCTACGACAGCACCCCGGACCCCCGCGCCGCCACGTCCGTGCCGCTGGTGCAGTCGGTGCTCACTCTCCTCATGGTCGCGCTGAGCCTGCTGCTCTTCGTGATGTACGTGAACGGCACGCTGCGGCTGATGCGGATCGGCCATGTGATCGCCCGGATCGCCGCGGAGTCCTTCCGGGCGGCGGCGCTGATGCCGGCACCCGCTGACGACGCGGACGACGGGGAGGCGGACGGGCTGAGCCCGGTCACGGCGTGGGTCGCGCACGAGGGGCGGGCCGGGGTGCTGCGGGACGTGCACATCGCACGGCTGGTGCGGGTGGCGCGCGGGCACGGGGTGGTGCTGCGACTGGTCCCGCGGATCGGTGACTTCCTGGTGCCGGGCACGCCCGTGCTGGCGGTGCACGGCGGGGCCGCCCCGCCGCGCCGGGCCCTGCGGTACGCGCTGTCCGTGGGGGTGGAGCGCACCTTCCACCAGGATCTGGCGTTCGGGCTCCGTCAGCTGTCCGACATCGGGCTGCGTGCCCTGTCCCCCGCGATCAACGATCCGACCACGGCCGTGCAGGCCCTGGACCGGGTCGTGCAGATCCTGGCCGCCCTGTCCCGTCGGCCGCTGGACGCCGTGGTGCACCGTGACCGGCGCGGTGCGGCCCGGCTGGTGCAGGCCGTGCCCGGGTGGACGGAGCTGGTGGACCTGGGCTTCGCCGAGGTCCGTGGCTGTGCGGTGGGGGCGCCGCAGGTCTCGCGCCGGCTGCTGGCCGGGCTCGACGACCTGCTGCTGCTCGCGCCGCCGGGCCGGCGCGAACCCCTGCTGCGCCACCGCGAGCTGCTGCGGCAGGCCGTCGAGCGTGACACGCCGGCCCCGGCGGACCGGGCCTTCGCGCTGTTGCCGGACCGCCAGGGCATCGGCTGACCCGGGGTGCATGACGGCTACGGCATGAGGTGGCCGTCCGGGAAGTTCCCCGGCAGCCGCTCCCCCGCCGGGCCCCGGGTGACGGCCCGCACCAGCAGCTCGCCACCCACGAAGGCGCCGCGCCAGGACGCGCCGTGGCCGCCGAACAGCTCGTCGCGGTCCCCACGCGAACGTGGCACGCCGTGGCCGACCTTGAAGGCGCGGATGTGCGGCGCCAGCCTGTCGTACGTCGCCGGGTCGTCCGTGGACAGGGTGGCCACCAGCGCGCCGTTGGAGGCGTTCATCGCGGCGAGCAGCTCGGCCTCGGTGTCGACCAGGACGATGGTGTCGACCGGCCCGAACGGTTCCGCGTGGTGCAGCGGCGAGGACCGGGGCGGGTTGAGGAGGGTGACCGGATGGACGTAGGCGGAGGTGTCCTGGCCGGGGAGGAACCGCGCGTCGGCGGCGCACCACTGGTCCAGCGGCAGCATCTACTGGATGATGACCGCCTGGATCTTCTGTCCGGCCGCCGTCGCGTTTCCGGCGGGGCGGCTGCGTGAGAACGGCAAGCTGCCGGCCCGCTGGGCGATGATGCTGGGTTCGGCCGGCACGCTGCTCGGCTATCGTCCCTGGCGTTCGCGCCGCATGTCGTGCTCGCCTTCATCGGGTTCGGCGTGTCAGCGGCATGGGTGCGGGCATGGTGTACGCGACCTGAGTCAACATGGTCGGCAAGTGGTACCCGGAGCGCAGGGGCGGCAAGACCGGCTTCGTCAACGGCGGTTTCGCCTACGGCTCGGTACCGTTCGTCTTCCTCTTCCTCGGCTACGTGGACGGCTCCAACTTCCGCTGGGTGCTGGTCTCGGCGGGTGTCTTCCTCGCCGCGACGGTGGCTCTCGCCGGCGTGTACTTCCGGGACCCGCCGAAGAACTGGTGGCCCGCCGCCGTCGACCCGCTGAACCCGCCCGACGACCCGCGGGCCCGGCGTTCACTTACAAGACCACCCAGCTCGGCGGCACCCTGCACAAGGTCGCCGCCCCCGGCACCTCCCGGCGCTGCTCAGCGTGCGGCTTCACCACGCCTGGCAGTCGGGAGTCCCAGGCCGTGTTCGTGTGCAAGAACCCGGACTGCGGCTGGTCGGGCAACGCCGACCACAACGCGGCCCGGAACGTCCTGCACCTGTACCGGACGGGCCTCGCGCTCATCCCGGCTGCCGCGAGGGCAGTCGTCAGGCGCGCCAAGCGCGTCAAGCCCGCTGCCGCAAGGTAAGCAGGAATCTCCGCGGCTTCAGTCGGGAGAGCACTTCAAAGCTCCAAGCTCGTCTCCGGTCTGGGCGCGGGCATGGGTGCCGTGGTCGTGGGCGCCTGGGGCTACAACGGAGCCTTCACCCTGGCGGGCTGCATCTCGATCTTCGCCGGATTCATGGCGCTGTTCCCGCAACCGCCGGGACGGTCGAGGGACAAGCGCATCACGCCCAACACCCGGCCACTCGGGGAGGGATGACCGCACGACGCTTCCCTCGCACATCCTTCGCACGGACGGGCGGCCCTCCCGCGGCACGCGGGGAGGGCCGCCCGTCCGGGACGCGGGTCCCAACATGTTGGGCAGGGCCCCCACGGGGTCGTTACTGATAATGTCCTCCCGCAGCGACTGCGCGGGGTCGGTGGCGCTCGGGGAGTTGTCGTCCTCGATCATCGGGTTGTGGTAGTTCCGCTCCCCGACCCGGGAGAAGAACGTGCGGTAGTCGATGACCCCCGTGCCGAAGGGCACCATGTCGTAGCCCATGCCGTTGGTGGTGCTGACCACGCCGTCCTTGGCGTGGAACAGCGGGTAGCGCTTGTTGTTGCGGGCGACCAGACCCGCCGGGTCGAAGACGTCCTTCCGGGTCGAGCCGTCGTGGGCGGTGTAGGAGTGGAACTTGTACTGGGCCACGTGCGCCCAGAAGATGTCCATCTCCAGCCAGACCACCTTCGGGTCGGTGACCTTGAGGAAGTACTCCAGCTTCCGGATGCCCGAGCTGCGGGTCGGCCGGCCCTGGTCGTCCAGCGGGCCGCCGTCGAGCAGGAAGCCGTAGGCGCCGTCGTGGTTGTGGGTGTAGAGCTTGATGCCCTCGCGGCGGGCGATCCCGCCGAGGGCGTTCCACTTGTCGGCGGCCACGTCCCAGTCGGCGCGGTAGGAGCTGCCGGTGGGGTCGCCGCCGGTGCCCATGTGGTCCAGGCCGAGGATGTTGGCGATCTCCAGGTGCTTCTTGAAGGTGTCCTTGTCCTCCGCGGTCAGCGGCCAGGAGGACGGGATGAAGCCGTGGTTGCCCTGGGCGCGCAGACCGTAGTCGTCGAGCCAGGAGCGCAGCAGCCTGGCACCCTTGACGGACTCCAGGCTCGCGCCGCCCGGGGCGTTGGCGTGCTGGTTGTATCCGGCGAACTCGACCTGCCGGTAGCCGTGACGGGCGAGCTGCTTGAACACCTCGCGGAAGCCGGAGGGCAGGTCGGAGGCGAGGGGGTCGCGGGCGGTGGCGTCGCGGACGGTGTAGAGGATGATGCCGCGCTTGTCCGCCGGGACGAGGACCGGCCCGCGGTCGTGGTCGTGGTCGTGGTCGTGTCCATGGCCGTGGCCTCTGTCCCGGTCCTGTGCGAGGGCCGGGGCGGCGCCGAAGACGGGGGCCGCGACGGCTCCGGCCGCCACCGCGGTGCAGGTGCTGAGGAAGCGGCGCCGGCCCACGCCGAGGCTGCGGCGGAGGCTCTCGTCCGGGCCGTCAAGGGCCGGGTCCGTGCCGGCGTCGGTGCGGGACGGGTCGGTGAACGGGGTCACGGTGCCTGCCTTCTGGGTCGTGGCCTGCCCCGATGCGGCTCGGGCGGGCCGTTGTCAGTGCCGTGTGTTTCACTCTCAGTAGCTGGATCTCGGCGGAGCGTGTGACGGGGCGTCAGCCGAGGCCGGCCAGCCGGAGCAGGAGTTGTTTCACATCGGTGGCCGCTACGCGGTCTCCGACAGCGCGGGAGGTGGAGCAGATGAGGAGCGGACCGTCGTCGTCGCTCGCGGGGAGGCGGCCGTGGCTGCCTCGAATAGGTGAGGCATCCAGAGGCACCACCGCCATGCGGTAGCGCATGCCGAGTTTCTTGCGGGCCAGGGCGGAGGCCGCCTTGACCTTGACGTAGGGGTCGAGCGGGTCCATGAACAGCTCGACCGGGTCGTAGCCGGGTTTGCGGTGGATCTCGACGAGCTGCGCGAAGTCGGGCGCGCGGTCGTCATCGAGCCAGTAGTAGTACGTGAACCAGGCGTCCGGCTCGGCGACGGCGACCAGCTCGCCGGCCCGGGGATGGTCGAGACGCTGGGCCTTCTTGCCCTCGTCGTCGAGGAGTTGCCCGAGGCCGGGCAGCCCCTCCAGGGCGGCGCGGGTCGCGTCCAGGTCCTCGGGGCGGCGGACGTACACGTGGGCGATCTGGTGGTCGGCGACCGCGAAGGCGCGCGAGGCCATCGGGTCGAGGTATTCCATGCCGTCCTGGGTGTGCACCTCAAGGAGCCCGGCGCGGCGCAGGGCGCGGTTGATGTCCACGGGCCGGCTGACGGGGGTGATGCCGTACTCGGAGAGCGCGACGACGGTGCGGCCCTCGGCGCGGGCGTCCTCGAGGAGCGGGGCCAGCGCCGCGTCCAGGTCGGCGGCGGCCTTCAGGGAGCGGGGGTCGTCGGGGCCGAAGCGCTGGAGGTCGTAGTCCAGGTGAGGGAGGTAGCAGAGCGTCAGGTCGGGATGCCGGGTGGCCATGATGTGCCGGGTGGCGTCGATGATCCACTGGCTGGAGACCAGGTCCGCGCCGGGTCCCCAGAAGTGGAAGAGCGGGAAGGTGCCGAGCTTGTCGGTGAGTTCGTCGTGCAGGGCCGGGGGCCTGGTGTAGCAGTCGGGTTCCTTGCGGCCGTCGGCGTAGTAGACGGGACGAGGGGTGACGGTGAAGTCCGTGTCGGCGCCCATGGCGTACCACCAGCAGATGTTGGCCACGGTGTAGCCGGGGTGGGCGCGGCGGGCGGCGTCCCAGAGCTTGTCGCCGGCGACGAGTCCGTTGTGCTGGCGCCACAGCAGGACGTCGCCGAGTTCGCGGAAGTACCAGCCGTTGCCCACGATGCCGTGCTCGGAGGGGTGGGTGCCGGTGAGGAAGGTGGACTGGGCGGCGCAGGTGACGGCGGGCAGCACGGTGCCGAGCGGTGCGCGGGAGCCGGACTGGCCGAGCCGCTTGAGGTGGGGCATGTGGTCGAGGAGACGGGGGGTGAGGCCGACGACGTCCAGGACGAGGAGGGGGGTCGGGCGGGTCATGGCAGTTCCTTGAGGCCGAGGTCGGTCAGCAGGTCGCGGGCGAGGGTCAGCTCGGCGGCGATGCCGTCGGTGAGCTGCGCGCGGGCGCGGGGCCGCAGCTCGGGCGGGAGGGCCTGCCAGGTGTAGGTCTCGACCTCCAGATGGCGGGTGAGGGGACGCGGGCCGCCGACCAGCCGGGTCAGCGCGGCCTTGAGCACGGGAAGGGTGGAGGTGAGGGGCGCGGCGGGGGCCGCGTGCAGGGGGACGTGGAAGTGGGCGCGCCAGGGCGCGGTGTCGGGCAGCGGGCCGCCGTCGGCCAGGGCCTCGTCGAGGTCGTCGGTGCCGTGCCGGCCGCCGGCCGTGGTGGTCCGGGTCTGGTGCAGGAAGCGCGGCTCGGCGAACGCGGCCAGCGCCTCCCGGACCGCGGGGTCGCCGGGCTGCTCGGCGTGCAGGGCGGCGGACAGCTGGGACTTGACGACGGGGACACGGGCGGCGGTGAGGGCGCCCAGAGCGGTGTCCGGATCTTCGAAGGAGGTGGCGAGGTGGCAGGTGTCGACGCAGATGCCGATCCGGTCGTGGCCGATCGCGGTCAGCGGGGCGATCGCGTCGTGGGTGGTCTCCACGACGCAGCCGGGTTCGGGTTCCAGGCCGATGCGGATGGAGCGGCCGGTCAGCTCCTGGAGCGCGTCGAGGCGTTCGGCGAGCGTGACCAGCGCGGCGTGCGCCTTGTCGGCGCGGGTCTCGTCGTACGCGGTGCGCCAGGCGAGGGGCAGCGTGGAGATGGTGCCGTCCGTGACGTCGTCGGGCAGCAGTCCGGCGAGCAGACGGGCCAGGGAGGTGGTGTGCTCCAGGCGCTCCGGGTCGGCCCAGTCCGGCTTGTAGACGCGGTACTTGACCTCTTCGGCGCCGAAGCCCTCATAGGGGAAGCCGTTGAGGGTGACGACCTCCAGGCCCCGCCGGTCGAGCTCCGTGCGCAGGCCGCGCAGCGCGGCGGGGTCGGTGACCAGGGCGTGGGCGGCGTCCCGGGCCAACCACAGGCCGATGCCGAGGCGGTCGCGGCCCAGACGTTTGCGGACCGGCTCGCAGTGGTCGCGGAGCTGGGCGAGGACGCCGTCGAGGGTCTCGGCGGGGTGGACGTTGGTGCAGTAGGCGAGGTGGACGGTGGAGCCGTCGGGGTGCCGGAAGCGCATGGCTCACTCCCCGCCGCGCAGGATGGAGTTGCCCTCGTGCGTGGCGTCGGCCGTGGCGACGTCCAGTTCCAGCCGTCCGCTGAGCCCGTAGAAGGCGACGGGGTTGCGCCACAGGACCAGGTCCACGTCGTCCTCGGTGAAGCCCTCGGCGAGCATCAGGTCGCCGACCTTGCGGGTCTTGAGCGGGTCGCTCCTGCCCCAGTCGGCGGCGGAGTTCACCAGGACCCGCTCCGGGCCGTAATCACGCAGCAGGGCCACCATCCGGGCCTCGTCCATCTTGGTGTCCGGATAGACGGAGAAGCCGAGCCAGGCGCCGCTGTCCTTCGCCTCCTTGACGGTGGTCTCGTTGAGGTGGTCGACCAGCACGTGCTCCGTGGGCAGCGCGGACTCGCGGACCGCGTCCAGGGTGCGGCGCAGGCCGGCCAGCTTGTCGCGGTGCGGGGTGTGCACGAGGGCGGGCAGGCCGTGGTCGGCGGCGAGCTGGAGCTGGGCGGCCAGGGCGGTGTCCTCGGCCGGGGTCATCGAGTCGTAGCCGATCTCGCCGACCGCCACCACGCGGTCCTTGACCAGATAGCGGGGCAGCTCGTCCAGGACGGGGAGGCAGCGGGGGTCGTTCGCCTCCTTGGGGTTGAGGGCGATCGTGCAGTGGTGGGCGATGCCGTACTGGGCGGCGCGGAAGGGTTCCCAGCCGAGCAGGGCGTCGAAGTAGTCGCGGAAGGAGTCGGGGGAGGTGCGGGGCTGGCCCAGCCAGAAGGAGGGTTCGACCACGGCGCGGACACCGGCGGCGTGCATGGCCTCGTAGTCGTCGGTGGTGCGGGAGGTCATGTGGATGTGGGGGTCGAAGATGCGCATCAGGACTCCTTGCCGTGGGGGCCGGCGTTGCCGGGCGCGGGAGGCTGCTCGGACTCGGTCAGGGCCAGGACTCGGTGCAGGTCTTCGGGGACGGTGCGGCCCGCGGCGGTGCGTTCGGCGGCGTAGTCGGCGAGCATGCGGGCGAGTTCGTCGTCGCCGCGGGCCCGGCCGGCGAGATCCGCCACGTGGTCGAGGGCGACACCGGTGAACAGGCACTTCAGTACGGCGTGCCGCCACTGGTGGGCGTCGAGGTGACGGGCCGCGTACGGGCCGAGGGCTGCGGCGACGAGCCGGGTGTCGTTGGTGCGCAGCGCGTCCTCGACGAGCGGGAGGGCGTCCGGGCCGGGCACCAGGTGGGGCAGGGCGTGCAGGACGGCGCGGCGTTCGTCTGCGGTGCCCTGGGAGTAGACCCGGCTCAGGGCCTCCGTGCCGGCGCGGGCGGCGTGCAGGACGAGGACCCGGGCGGCGTCGGCGTGGGCGGGACCGCAGCGCCGGCCCGCCTCGGCGAGGCGCAGCTCCCACACGGAGATGGGTCCGTGGGTGCCGGGGTGGGCGGCGGCCTCGTCCAGGGCCTGGTCCAGCCAGGCGCGGGCGGCTCCGCCCAGCTCGGCGGTGAGGGCGGCGCGCAGGTCGGCGGGCGGGACGTGGGCGGGGTTGGTGCCCTGCGGGTCCTGCCCGGCGGGGTTGCCATCCGTGACCTGGGCGGGGGTGGCGTGGGTGGCGTGTGGCTGCGTCATGGGTGTGGCTCCCTTCAACGGGTGGCGGAGGGCTCGCCCGAGCGGTTCGTACGGGGTGACGCCGCCGCGGCCCGGCGGAGGAACGGGAGGGAGCGTTCGGCGAAGTGGGGGCCGGCGTGGGAGTGGCGGGGCAGTTCGACGACGGTCAGGCCCTGGTAGCCGGTGGCGGCGAGGGCGTCGAGGACGGGCGGGAAGTCGATCTCGCCGTCACCGAAGGGGAGGTGTTCGTGGACGCCGCGGCGCATGTCCTCGATCTGGACGTGGCGCAGCCAGGGGGCGGCGGCGCGCACGCAGTCGGCCGGAGGGAGGGGTTCGAGGCACTGGCAGTGGCCGATGTCCAGGGTGAGGCCGAGGTGCTCGGGGTCGCCGAGGGCGCCGCGCAGGGTGTGGAAGTCGGCGAGTTCGGCCAGGAGGTGGCCCGGTTCGGGCTCGACGGCCAGGGGGACGCCCGCGGTGGCGGCGGCTTCCAGGACCGGGGTGAGGGACTCGGCCAGCCGCTTCCACGCCGTGTCCTCGTCCGTGCCGGGCGGGGTGATGCCGCTGAAGCAGTGCACCGCGTGGGCCCCCAGGTCGGCGGCGACCCGGACGGCGCGGACCAGGAGGTCGGCGCGGCGGGCGCGGTCGTCCGGGTCCGGGTCGAGCAGGGAGGGGCCGTGCTTGCAGCGCGGGTCGAGCACGTAGCGGGCGCCCGTCTCCACCGTGACGCCCAGCCCGAGGGCGTCGAGGCGGCGGGCGACCCGGCGGGTGCGGGCGGCCAGGTCGTCGCCCAGCGGGTCGAGGTGCATGTGGTCGAGCGTCAGGCCGACGCCGTCGTAACCCAGGTCGGCGAGGAGGCCGAGGGCGTCGTCGAGCCGGAGGTCGGCGAGGCCGTTGGTGCCGTAGCCGAAGCGGAGCGGGAGCGGCGGGGCGCCGCCACCCGGGTTCGGCCCGGTACCGGCCCTCGCATCGGCACCGGGTGCGCCCGGACTCGCGTGCGGTGTGGTCGGCGTGGGCAGGGGCGCCCCCGCCTCCCCGGTCGCGTGCCCGCTCCGGGCCGCGTCCGAAGTACCGGTCGAGTCGGCAGCCGCGGTCCCGTCCACAGCCGCCTTCGGGTACCCGTTCGGGCCCCGGTTCGGGTTCCGGCTCACGTGATGCTCACCTTCCTCATGGCGGCCCTCCTCGCGAACATCCGGCCCGCCGGGGCCAGGGCCGCGATCAGCAGGGACGTGGCGGGTGCCCCGGAGCGGGCCGCGAGGGCGGCCTGGAGGGGGACCGTGGCCCGGATGCCGCCGCCGACGGCGCGTTGGGTGAGCGGAGGTGAGGGGTTGAGCGTGGCGTGGACGTAGGGTCGGGCCGCGGTGGCGGCGTATGCGGCGCCCAGGGCGGTGGCGAGGACGTCCCACCGGGCCCCCGGGGTGCCTTCGGCGGGGTGGGAGCCCGACAGGCCGGGGGCGGCTGCTGCCCACCGGCCTGCCGGGAGTCGGGTGCGGCGGTGGCCGACCAGCCGGGTCAGCACCCCCGTCGTCGCCAGGGCCGCCAGCGGGGCCAGGACCGAACCGCCGGTGGTCTCCTTGCGGGAGACGGCCGTGACCGCGAGGGTGTGGCTGCCGAGCAGCGCGGCGGAGGGCAGCGCGGCCCGGGCCCCGCCGGAGGTGGCCGCCGCGCCCAGGAGCAGGTCAAGGCCACGGGCGGCGGCCATGGCCGCGGGGCCGGCGGGGGTGTGCTTCAGGACGAGGTCGTAGGCCCAGACGGACCCCGCCAGCGGCGCGGCCACCGCCAGGGCGGGGCGCCCGGCCGCGGCGGCGAGCGCGAGACCGGCGCCGGTGAGGCCGCAGGCCGCGGCGAGGGCGGCGGCCGGACGGATACGGCCGGACGGAATCGGGCGGTGCGGACGCTCCACGGCGTCCTCGGCACGGTCCGCCCAGTCGTTCAGGGCCATGCCGGCCTCGTACAGGCACAGGGATGATCCGATGGCGAGCAGCGTGCGGGGCCCGGGGCGCGCCCCGGCCGCGGCGGCGCCGGCCAGGGCGTCTCCGGGGACGGTGAACAGGGCGGGCAGCCGCAGCAGTTCGGCCCAGGCACCGGCGCGGCCGGAGCGGGGGCCGGGGCGGGGTATGCGGGTCGCGACACCGTCGGCGGACGGCGCCGCAGCGTCAGCCGCCTGGCCGTCGGCGGACGGCGCCGGAGCGTGAGCGCCCTGGTCGCCGACGGACGACGCCACGGCGTCAACGCCCTCGCCGCCGACGGACGACGCCACGGCGTCGCCGCCCCGGCCGTCCGCCGACCCGCCGGGCACCCCAGACACCCCAGGCACCCCAGGCGCCCCGGACGACCCGGATGATCCTGGCGACCCAGGCGCCCCGGACGACCCGGATGATCCTGGCGACCCAGGCGCCCCGGACGACCCGGATGATCCTGGCGACCCAGGCGCCCCGGACGACCCGGATGATCCTGGCGACCCGGGTGCCCTGGACGACGCAGACATCCCAGACGTCCCTGCCACCCCGGATATCCCAAGCCCGCCAGGCACCCCGGACGACCCGGACGCGTCCCGCGCCCTGGCGCGGCTCATCGCCCCGCCCCGCGCTCGACGGCGTCGTCCCCGTCGTCCCGCAACCGCCCCGCGAAGCCCCGCAGCTCCGCGTACTGCTCCGCCAGGGACGACGGGCCGTCGCCGACCGGGTCCTTGAAGTAGAAGCCCAGCTCGCTCAGCGGGCCGGACAGGCCCTTCTCGTGGGCGCGGGCGGCCAGCCGGGCCAGGTCGAGGACCAGCGGAGCGGCCAGCGCCGAGTCGCAGCCCTGCCAGGTGGTCTGGAGGACCATCCGGGCGCCGAGGAAGCCGTCGAAGGCGATGTGGTCCCAGGCGGTCTTCCAGTCGCCGAGCGCGGGCACGTCGTCGATGTGGACCTCGCCCTCGGGTGCGGCACCGAGGGTGTCGACGAGGACGCGTTCCTTGCCGGCGTTCTTGGCGGCGGCCGCCGCGGGGTCGGCGAGGGCGGCGCCGTCGCCGCCGCCGAGGAGGTTGGTGCCGGACCAGGCGCGCACGGCGAGGGCCCGCTGGAGGAACATCGGGCCGAGCACGGAGCGCAGCAGGGTCTGCCCGGTCTTGCCGTCGCGGCCCGCGTACGGGAGCCCGGAGGACTCGGCGAGCGCGGCCAGCGCCGGGTGGTGCAGGCCGGTGGACGGGGTGAAGTTGACGTAGGGGCAGCCGGCGCGCAGGGCGGCCGCCGCGTAGAGGGAGCTGGGGGGCAGGGAGTCGTCGGTGGGCGCGGGCTCGGTGGAGGCGACGTTGACGACGACGGCGCCCGCGAGGTCCTGGCGGCGCACGAAGTCGCGGATGTCGGCCGCGAACACGTCGATCAGTTCGTCCTGGCCGGGGGCGGGGCCGCCCCCCCGGGGGGGTGTTTTTTGGCGAGTCGCCGGGGGGGGGCGCCGGCGGGGGC
>NZ_JBHXNW010000002.1:0-21110 GCF_042717365.1 Streptomyces sp. NPDC058534 | reverse complement strand
GCACGACGTCGGGGTTGGCGGCGGCAAACCGGTCGATATTTTCGTCGGGGCGGGGGGGGGGCCCGCCGCCGGTGTCGCGGGGGGGGGGGCCGCCGGGCCGGATCTCCCGGTCGGCGGCGACGAGTTCGGCGTGCACGGCGGACGGCAGCCCGTGCGGCAGCACACCGCCGGCGGCGAGGTGCTCGGCGCGTTTGGGCAGCGGGCAGTCGAGGGTGTCGTGACCGCCGAAGACGAGCGACGACAACGATGGCAGACCGCACGAGGTGAAGGGCGCGGTCTCGGTGACCATGCCGGTCGCCGGGTGGAGCCCGGCGGCGACGGCGGCGCAGCCCGCGATCGCGGTGGTGGCCACGGAGCCGCGTGCCCCGATGAGCCAGACGCCGAAACGCGGTGCCGTGGAGGGGGTGGGCAGGAACGGTTCGGCGGACATGGGCAGCCTCCTTGTCGTACGCGAACCGGATGTGAGCGCCGGAAGCGGGGGCCGGGCGCGGGGCCCGGCGGGACGGCGGGCGGAGGTCCGGCGTCCTCCGCCCGCCGCCGTCTGATCGCCCTTAGGAGGGCAGTTCCCTGAGCTGGATGTCGCGGAAGGAGACCTGGTCGTCGGCGCCGTGGTTCTGGAGGCCGATGTGCCCGTCGGTCAGGCTCCGCTCGGGGTCCTTGTTGGTGAAGTCGTTGATCTTGACTCCGTTGAGGAACACCTGGAGGCGTTCGCCGCGGACCTTGATCTCGTAGGAGTTCCACTGGCCGGGCGGCCGCAGAACCTGGTCACGGGCCTTGATGTTGGCCGACTTGAACGAGTAGACGGAGCCCGTGGTGCGGTCGGGCGCGTCCGAGGCGTCGATCTGGATCTCGTAGCCCTTGTTCACCGCGGACCAGGGGTCGTCGGAGGCGGGGAAGCCCACGAAGATCCCGGAGTTGTCGTCGCCCTGCATCTTCCAGTCGAGCTTGAGGGAGTACGACTTCAGCTCCTTGGCCTGGTACCAGAGCAGACCCATGCCGCCGTTGGACTCCAGCGTGCCGTCCTTGACGTCGAACTTGCCGGGGCCGGCCTGCTTCCAGCCTTCCAGGGTCTGGCCGTTGAAGATGTCCCGGTAGCCCTTGCTCGGCTTGCAGTCCGCCTTGACCTGGCCGGTGGCGTACTGCATACCGCCGAGCAGATGACCGCGGAAGGCCTCGTCCGCGTAGGACTCCTTGGTGTGACCGCCGCCGGTGTAGAAGGAGCGGCCGCCGCCGTAGCTCTGGCACCAGGCGATCGGGTGGTCGCCCTTCATGTTCCCGCCGTCGTAGGTGGTCTCGTCGAGGGTGGCGAGGACCTTGGCCTGGTCACGCGGGTTGGTGCGGTAGTTGTACCACTCGTCGGTGCGCTCCCAGGCGTCGTCCAGGTGCGCGGTGGACGGGTGGTCGTGGTCCTCGACGCGGACGGTGGCCTTCTGGATGGCCGGGTGCGAGTCGAAGTAGGCGCCGACGAGGCCGCCGTAGAACTCCCAGTCGTACTCCGTGTCGGCGGCGGCGTGGATGCCCATGTAGCCGCCGCCGTTCTTGACGTAGTTCTCGAACGCCGTCTGCTGGTCGGCGTTGAGGACGTCACCGGTGGTGGACAGGAAGGCGACCGCGTCGTACTTGGCAAGGTTGGCGGTGGTGAACTGTCCGGCCTCCTCGGTCGCGGTGACGGAGATGCCGCCGGGGGCGCCGATCTCCTTCAGCGCGGCGATGCCCTCCGGGATGGAGTCGTGCCGGAAGCCGGCCGTCCTGGAGAAGACCAGGACCTTCTTGCCGGCCTTGAACGGCTCCTTGGAGAACTCGAAGTCGTCGACGTCGTACAGCGCGCCCTCGCCGCCCTTGAAGACCAGGTAGATGTCCGTGGTCTTCCTGGGCAGGGAACGCAGCGGTACGTCGACGTTCTGGAAGGTCTCCCAGCTGCCGGTCGGCGGGATGTACGCGGAGCCGTGCAGCTTGCCGGTCGGCGAGCCCGTGCGCACCTCGATGTGGCCGCCGGCGCCGCCGGAGGAGGCCCGTACGGTCAGCTTCTTCTGGCCGTCGAGCTTGTAGGGGCTGAAGGAGATCCAGTCGCCGTCGTCGATGTTGCCGACGGTCTTGCCGCCGTTGGCCCCGGTCTTGTCGATGACCGAGACGCCCGACTGGTCGGCGAAGTGCTCGGCCTGGCGGTGCGGGGGCTGGATCACGGTGCGGGCGGTGCCGGTCAGGGCCTCCTGGCCGTTCGCCCCGCCGTCGGTGTAGCTGGCGCCGACGACGCCGTAGATGTTGGCGTTGGGGTCGTGACCGCCGTCGCCGGGCGGCGGCTTGAGGGTGCCCTCACAGCCCATCTCGCTGGTCAGCTCGTGGGCGTGGGAGTCGTGGCCGAGGCTGTAGGCGACCTTGACCTTGGAGCAGTCGATGGTCTCCTCGGGGTCGGTGACCTTCACCTTGAAGGGGATGGGCTCGCCCATGGGGAGCAGGGTGCCGTTGCCCGGGGTCTCGATGGTCACCTTGGGTTCGGTGTTGCCGACCACGATCCGGACGCTGGCGTTGCCGGTGTTGCCCTCGGGGTCCTTGGCGGTGAAGGTCGCGGTGTAGGTGCCGACCTTCTTGTACGTGTGGGTGGGGGTCAGGCCCTCGCCCTTGGTGCCGTCGCCGAAGTCCCAGCCGTAGGTGAGGTCCGGGGAGTCGGCGTCCTTGGCGGTCGCGTTGAACTTGACCTTCAGGCCGGCGGCGCCGGACGTCTTGTCGGCGCTCACCTCGGCGATCGGGGAGAAGCCGTCCGCGGCGTTCTCGATCCGGTAGAGCCCGGAGTTCTCGTCGCCCTGGAACCAGGAGAGGCCGTAGTCGAGGACGTAGAGCGCGCCGTCGGGGCCGAACTCCATGTCCATGATCTGGGTGCCGGTCCACGGGAAGTCGTTGATCTTCGCGACCGTGCCGTCGGCATTCTGCTCGATCCGCTTGATCCACCGGCGGCCGAACTCACCCGCGAAGAAGTCGCCGTCGTACTCCTCGGGGAACTTCACGCTGGACTCGAGGTCGGGGTCGTAGCGGTAGACCGGGCCGCCCATCGGGGACTCGGAGCCGGTGCCGAACTCGGGCACGGACGCGCCGTCGTACGGGATCCAGGCGGCCTGCGCGGGCGGCAGGTCGGTGAGTCCGGTGTTGTGCCGGGACGTGTTCTTGGGCGCGGCGCAGTCGAACTTGTCACCGGAGGCACCGGTGGCGAAGTCGTAGTCGTTGTACGCGTCGTTGTTGCCCGTGCAGAACGGCCAGCCGAAGTTGGCGGCCTTGGTGACCTTGGCGAACTCGACCTGTCCGGCCGGTCCGCGGTTCGGGTCGGCGGCGCCGGCGTCGGGGCCGTAGTCGCCGACGTAGACCGTTCCGGTCTTCTCGTCGATGTTCAGCCGGAACGGGTTGCGGAAGCCCATCGCGTAGATCTCGGGGCGGGTCTTCTCGGTGCCCGGGGCGAAGAGGTTGCCCTCCGGGACGGTGTACGAGCCGTCCTCGGCGACCTTGATCCGCAGGATCTTGCCGCGCAGGTCGTTGGTGTTGCCGGCGCTGCGGCGGGCGTCGAAGGCCGGGTTGCGGTCCGCCCGCTCGTCGATCGGCGTGAAGCCGTCGGAGGCGAAGGGGTTGGTGTCGTCACCGGTGGACAGGTAGAGGTTGCCCTCGGCGTCGAAGTCGATGTCGCCGCCGACGTGGCAGCAGGTGCCGCGGGAGGCCGCGACGTCCAGGACCTTCTTCTCGCTGGCCTTGTCGAGGGTGCCGTCGGGCTGGAGGACGAAGCGGGAGAGGCGGTTGACGCCGTCGAACTTCGCGAAGTCCGCGGCGGTGCCGGTCTCCGGGGCGTCGCCCGCGGGGGTGTCGAGCGGCGGGGCGTAGTAGAGGTAGATGGCCCGGTTGTTCTCGAAGTCCGGGTCGATACCGACGCCCTGGAGGCCCTCCTCGTCGTGGCTGTAGACGTCGAGCTTGCCGGCGACCTTGGTGACGCCGCCCTGGTCGGTGAGGCGCAGCGTGCCGTCGCGCGAGGTGTGCAGGACGCTGCGGTCCGGGAGCACGGCGAGCGACATCGGCTCGCCCATCTCGGGCTCGCCCTTGGCGAGCGGTACCTGCTGGAACTGTCCCTCGGCGGCCGCCGGTTCGTCGTGCTCCGGGTGGCCGGGGTGGGCGCCGGCGACGGTCGCCGGGGTGCCCACGGCCAGCATCAGGCCGGTGAAGAGGGCGAGGGTGGTGCGGAGCCTGGGACGCCTCGTGGTCCTGGCGCTCTTGAGTCTGCTTCTGTGCACGAAGTCCCTCCGGGAACGGGTGGGCCGTACGGAACGGGTGCGATGACCTGTCGATGCGGGCGCCGGGGTGCGCCGTCACCCCGGAGGCGTGGGTGTCCTGAACACTTCAGGGACGGTAACCGCGTTCGTCCGGGGCCAACACCCCTTGGGCCGGGACTTGTTTGAACTTTTTCCCAACTCAGGACAAAGCGGGATCCGGGCAGGCCGGACCGGGGACCGGTGGTGGCACCGGCCCCCGTCCCGGCCGGTGGCCGGAAGTGCGGGTCAGCTGTTGAACGCGGCGTCGAAGGACGCGCTGGGCGGCTCGAAGTCGAAGGCCTTGAGGCGGGTGAGGGCTTCGGGGGCGCCCTGGAGCCGGTCCATGCCGGCGTCCTCCCACTCGACGGAGACGGGCCCCTGGTAGTCGATGGAGCGGAGCATGCGGAAGACGTCCTCCCAGGGGACGTCGCCGTGTCCGGCCGAGACGAAGTCCCAGCCGCGCCGCGGGTCGCCCCAGGGCAGGTGGGAGCCGAGGCGGCCGTTGCGGCCGTCGAGGCGTTTGCGGGCCTCCTTGCAGTCGACGTGGTAGATGCGGTCGCGGAAGTCCCACAGGAAGCCGACCGGGTCGAGGTCCTGCCAGACGAAGTGCGAGGGGTCGAAGTTCAGCCCGAAGGCGGGCCGGTGGCCGACCGCCTCCAGGGCGCGCTGCGTGGTCCAGTAGTCGTAGGCGATCTCGCTGGGGTGCACCTCGTGCGCGAACCGCACGCCCTCCGCGTCGAAGACGTCGAGGATCGGGTTCCAGCGGTCCGCGAAGTCCTGGTAGCCGCGCTCGATCATCGGCTCGGGGACCGGCGGGAACATGGCGACCAGGTGCCAGATGGCCGAGCCGGTGAAGCCGATGACGGTGTCGACGCCGAGGCGGGCGGCGGCCCGCGCCGTGTCCTTGATCTCGGCGGCGGCGCGCTGCCGCACACCCTCGGCGTCCCCGTCGCCCCAGATGCGGGCGGGCAGGATGGCCTCGTGGCGTTCGTCGATGATGGCGTCGCAGACCGCCTGGCCGACCAGGTGGTTGGAGATCGCCCAGCACTTGAGTCCGTACTTGTCGAGCAGCTGGTGCCGGGATTCCACGTAGGACGGGTCCGCGAGGGCCTTGTCGACCTCGAAGTGGTCGCCCCAGCAGGCGAGTTCGAGGCCGTCGTAGCCGAAGTCGCGGGCGAGGCGGCAGACCTCCTCCAGGGGCAGGTCCGCCCACTGACCGGTGAAGAGAGTGAAGTTGCGCGGCATGTCGCTGCCAGCCTCCTCAGGGAGCGATCGGGGTGTAGACGGAGTTCTTCTCGGCGCTCTCCTCCACCGCCGCGAGCACCCGCTGCACCTGGAGCCCGTCGGCGAAGGAGGGCTCGGGGCGGCGGCCCTCGGCGACGGCGTGGACGAGGTCGCGCGCCTGGTGCACGAAGGTGTGCTCGTAGCCGAGTCCGTGGCCCGGCGGCCACCAGGCGTCCAGGTAGGGGTGCTCGGGTTCGGTGACGAGGATGCGGCGGAACCCGGCGTGCTCTCCCGGCTCCGTACCGTCGTGGTACGACAGCTCGTTGAGCCGTTCCAGGTCGAAGGCGAGCGAACCGCGCTCGCCGTTGAGTTCGATGCGCAGGGAGTTCTTGCGGCCGGTGGCGTACCGGGTGGCCTCGAAGGAGACCAGGGCGCCGGAGGTGAGGCGGCCGGTGAACACGGCCGCGTCGTCGACGGTGACCTCGCCGGTGACGCCGTCGGCCGAGCCCGCGGTGAGGCCCCGGGCGGCGCCGGCGGGCAGCGGGCGCTGCCGTACGAAGGTCTCGGTGAGGGCGGAGACGCCCGCGATCCGCTCCCCCGTCAGGTACTGGGCGAGGTCGACGATGTGGGCGCCGAGGTCGCCGAGCGCCCCCGACCCGGCCAGTTCCTTGCGCAGCCGCCAGGTGAGCGGGGCCTCGGGGTCCACCAGCCAGTCCTGGAGGTAGGTCACCCGCACGTGCCGCAGCCGTCCGACGCGGCCCTCGGCGACCATCCGCCGGGCCAGCGCGGTGGCGGGCACCCGGCGGTAGTTGAAGCCGACCATCGCCAACTGGCCGCGCGCGCCCGCCTCCTCGGCGACCCGCGTCATCTCCTCCGCCTCTTCGACGGTGTTGGCCAGCGGCTTCTCGCACAGCACGTGCTTGCCGGCGGCCAGCGCGGCCAGCGCGATCTCGGCGTGGCTGTCGCCGGGGGTGCAGACGTCGACCACGTCGATGTCGTCCCGCTCGACCAGGATCCGCCAGTCCGTCTCGGTGCTCTCCCAGCCGTGCCGGTCGGCCGCCGTGCGGACGGCGTCGGCGTCCCGCCCGCAGATCGCGGCCAGCACCGGGTTCAGCGGCAGGTCGAAGACCCGGCCTGCGGTGCGCCAGCCCTGGGAGTGGGCGGCACCCATGAAGGCGTAGCCGACCATGCCGACGCGCAGGGGCGGTCTGGTCGCGGATGCCCCCGTCGCCCCGGTTCCGGTCCCACTGTCGGTCCCGGTCCCCTCGGGCTGCTGCGGCTGTCCCATACGGATGTCCTCCTCGTCGTGGTGGCGCGGTGGGGGGTGGGACCCGCCCCGGCCGGCTGGTCAGGCCGCTGCCGGGGCGGAATCCGTCACTTGAAGCCCGTGGACATGTACTGGTCGACGTTCTCCTTGTCGACGACGGCCGAGTAGCAGGTGACCGTCGAGGGGATCTCGAACTCGGCGAGGCCGCTGATGCCCTTGCCCTGGCCGAGGGCGCGGGCCAGGTCGATCGCGGAGGCCGCCATGGTCGGCGGGTAGAGCACGGTCGCCTTGAGTACGCCGCTGTCGGCCTTGATGGCCTGGAAGGCGGAGAGCGCGCCGGCGCCGCCGACCATCATGAAGTCGTCGCGTCCGGCCTGCTCGATGGCGCGCAGGGCGCCCACGCCCTGGTCGTCGTCGTGGTTCCACAGGGCGTCGAACTGCGACTGGGCCTGGAGCATCTGGGCCATCTTGGACTGACCCGACTCGACCGTGAACTCGGCGGCCTGGCGGGCCACCTTCTTGATGTTCGGGTAGTTCTTCAGGCCGTCGTCGAAGCCCTGGGTGCGCTGCTTGGTCAGCTCCAGGTTGTCCAGCCCGGCCAGCTCGATGACCTTGGCGTTCGGCTTGTCCCTGAGCTTCTCGCCGATGTAGTGGGCGGCGTTGAGGCCCATGCCGTAGTTGTCGCCGCCGACCCAGCAGCGGTAGGCCTGCGGGGAGTTGAAGATGCGGTCGAGGTTGACGACCGGGATGCCCGCGCGCATCGCCTTGAGGCCGACCTGGGTGAGCGCCTTGCCGTCGGCCGGCAGCACCACCAGGACGTCGACCTTCTTGTTGATCAGGGTCTCGATCTGGCCGATCTGCTGCGCGGTGTCGTTGGAGCCCTCGGTCACCTCCAGGGTGACCTCGGAGTACTTCTCGGCGCGCTTCTTGGCGTTGTCGTTGATGGCGTTGAGCCAGCCGTGGTCGGCCTGCGGGCCGGCGTAGCCGATGGTGACCGGCTTGCCCGGCTTGTCGTCGGCGGCCGGCTGCTCGTTGGCGGCGGACTTGTCGTCGCCGTCGGCGGGGTCGTTGCTCGTGCACCCCGTGAGGACGGCACCGGCGGACACGGCGGCGGCTCCGAAGAGCAGCCCTCTGCGACTCGTGAGCTTCGTCATGACGGTGAACCCTTTCCTCAATGCGTGCTTGCGGTACGGCGCTGGACCAGCACGGCGGCGACGATGATCGCGCCCTTGGCGATCTGCTGCACGGCGGTCTCCAGGTTGTTCAGGGCGAAGATGTTCGTGATCGTGGTGAAGATCAGGACGCCGAGCACGGAGCCGACGATGGTCCCGCGTCCGCCGCTGAGCAGCGTGCCGCCGATGATCGCGGCGGCGATGGCGTCGAGTTCGTAGAGGTTGCCGTTGGTGTTCTGGCCGGAGCCGGCCAGGGAGATCAGCAGGAAGGCGGCGATGCCGCAGCACAGCCCGGACAGCAGGTAGAGATAAAGGCGCTGGCGGCGGACGTCGATGCCGGCCAGCCGGGCGGCCTCCGGGTTGCCGCCGACGGCGACGGTGCGGCGGCCGAAGGTGGTCCGGTTGAGCACCAGCCAGCCGATGACGGTGACGGCCGCGAAGACCAGGACCAGCGGCGGGATGCCCAGCACGTACCAGTCCCGCTCGGCGAGGTCGAGGACGCTCGGCACCGTGACGACCTGGGTGCGCCCGTCGGTGATCTGCAGTGCCAGGCCGCGCGCCGAGGCCAGCATGGCGAGGGTGGCGATGAACGGGACCATCGTCCCGTACGCGACGAGCACGCCGTTGACCAGGCCGCAGCCCACTCCGACGATGATCGCGGTGAACAGGATGCCGGCGAAGCCGTACTCCTGGGTGGCGACGGTGGTCGCCCACACCGAGGACAGGGCGACGATGGCGCCCACCGAGAGGTCGATGCCCCCGGACATGATCACGAAGGTCATGCCGACGGTGACGACGCCGATGACGGACGCCTGGGTGAGCACCAGCTGGAGGTTGCGGGTGTCGAGGAACGCCTCGGGCTGGGTGATGCCGCCGATGAGGACCAGTGCGGCGAGCACGCCGAGCAGGCTGAGGGTGCGGACGTCGGCGCCGGCCGTCAGGTTCTTCCAGGCGGGCCGGGTGTCCACCGGTGCCGCCTTGCCGGTGCCGTCCCGCGGCGGGGACACGTGCTGCGTCATGACGCCGGGCTTCCTTCCATTACGAGGTCGAGTACGCGGTGTTCGTCGAGTTCGCGGGCGGGGGCCTCGTGCACGACGTTCCCCTCGCGCAGTACCAGCACCCGGTCGGCCAGGCCCAGTACCTCGGGGACCTCGCTGGAGACCAGCAGGACGGCGAGGCCCTCATCGGCGAGGCGCCGGATGACGGCGTACAGCTCCGCGCGGGCGCCCACGTCGACGCCGCGGGTGGGTTCGTCGAGCAGCAGGACCCGGCAGCCGCGCAGCAGCCAGCGGGCGAGTACCGCCTTCTGCTGGTTGCCGCCGGAGAGGGTGCGCACCGGCGCGGAGGGGTTGTCGGGCCGCAGCGACAGTTCGCGGGTCGCGGCGCGGGCGGCGCTCAGTTCGGCGCCGCGGTCGATCCAGCCGCCGCGCGAGAAGCGGGACATGGCGGAGACCGACACGTTGCGGGTCACGGACTCCAGCATCAGCAGGGCCTGCGCCTTGCGCTCCTCGGGGGCGAGTCCGAGTCCGGCGCGCACCGCGGCGCGCACGCTGCCCGGCCGCAGCGGCCGTCCGTCGACGAGGACCTGTCCGGCGTTCGGCTTGCGGGCCCCGTAGACCGTCTCCAGGATCTCGGAGCGGCCGGAGCCGACGAGTCCGGCGAGGCCGACGATCTCGCCGGGGCGGACCTCCAGGTCGAGCGGGGCGAACTCGCCGTGCCGGGTCAGTCCCCGGACGCTCAGCACCGGCTCACCGGTGCCGGGGGCGACGGGCCGCTCCGGGAAGACGTACTCGACGTTGCGCCCCGTCATCAGCGCCACCACGTCGCGGGTGGGCGTCTCCTTGGCGGGCAGCCCGCCGGCCACCGCCCGGCCGTCCTTGAGGACGGTGACCCGGTCGCCGATGCGGCGGATCTCCTCCAGGCGGTGCGAGATGTAGACGACGGCGACGCCGTCCGCGGTGAGGTCGGCGACGATGCGGAAGAGGTTGTCGACCTCGTCCGGGTCGAGCGCGGCGGACGGCTCGTCCATCACGATGAGCCGTACGTCGTGCGAGAGCGCCCGCGCCATGGACACGATCTGCTGCTGGGCCGCGGAGAGGTCCCCGACCAGCCGGCCCGGGTCGACCTCGGGGTGCCCGAGCCGCTTCAGCAGCTGGGCCGTCGAGGTCTTCGCCGTCTTTCCGCGCACGACGAAGCCGGCGCTGGTCGGCTCGTGTCCGAGGTGGACGTTCTCGGCCACCGACAGGTGTTCCACCAGGTCGAGTTCCTGGTAGATGGTGGCGATGCCGAGACGCATGGCCGCGATGGGCGAGCGCAGGGTGACGTCCTCGCCGCGCCAGCGGATGGTGCCGGTGTCGGGCTGGTGGGCGCCGGCCAGCACCTTGATGAGGGTGGACTTCCCGGCGCCGTTCTGGCCGAGCAGGCAGTGCACCTCGCCGGCCTGGACGTCGAGGTCGACGCCGTCCAGGGCCCGGACTCCGGGGAACGACTTGGTGATGCCGGACATGCTGAGCAGCGGTGGTTCTGGTGCCATGTGAGGTCCCCTCGGCGGGCATGCGGGCCGGTGTCAGGGCAGAGCGGGGCAGAGCAGGGCAGGGCAGGGCAGAGCGCTGTGCTGGTGGAGCGTGGCTGAGGTACCGAACGGTGCCTACGCGGGTGAGAACAGGTGGTCGCTGATCAGGCGGGCCGCGCCGATGACTCCGGCGGTGGGGCCCAACTCCCCCAGGACGATGGGGAGGTTGCCGGTCGCCAGCGGCAGCGACTGGCGGTAGACCTGGGTGCGGATCGCGGCGAGCAGGTTGTGGCCGAGGCCGGTCACCCCGCCGCCGATCACCACCAGGCCCGGGTTGAAGAAGCTGACCAGGCCCGCGATGACCTGGCCGGTGCTGCGGCCGCCCTCGCGGATCAGGTCGAGTGCGGTGGCGTCGCCCGCGGCGGCCGCGGCGGCGACGTCGGCGGCACTGAGGACGCCGTTCGCCTCCAGCCGGTTCGCGAGTTCGGCCGAACCGCCCTGTTCGGCGGCCTCCATGGCGTCGCGGGCCAGCGCCGCGCCGCTGAAGTGGGCCTCCAGGCACCCCCGGTTGCCGCAGGCGCACTGGCGTCCGTCGGGCACGGCCTGGATGTGCCCGATGTCGCCCGCGCTGCCCGTGGTCCCCCGGTACACGTCACCGCCGACGACGATGCCGCAGCCGATGCCGGTTCCGATCTTGACGACGAGGAAGTCGTGCACGGTGCGGGCGACGCCCGCGTGCTGCTCCCCCAGCGCCATCAGGTTGACGTCGTTGTCGACCATGACCGGGCAGCCGAGGTCCTGGCTGAGCGCCTCCCGCACGGGGAAGCCGTCCCAGCCCGGCATGATCGGCGGAGCCACCGGCACACCCTCGGGGAAGCGGACCGGCCCCGGGACGCCGATGCCGGCGCCGTCGAAGCCCTCCGCGAGTCCCGAGGCCCGCAGCTTGGCGGCCATGGACAGCACCTGCTCGAAGACCGCGACGGGTCCCTCGCGTACGTCCATGGGCTGGTTGATGTGCCCGAGGATCTCCAGCTCGGCGTTGGTGACGGCGACGTCGACCGAGGTCGCGCCGATGTCGACGCCGAGGAAGCGCAGTTCCGGGTTGAGCCGGACGTTGTGGCTGCGGCGCCCGCCGCGCGAGGCGGCGAGTCCGTCGGCCACGACCAGCCCCGTCTCCAGCAGCCGGTCCACCTCCACGGCCAGCTTGGACCGGGAGAGGTCGACCTGGTCGCCCAGCTGGGCACGGGAGTTGGGCCCGCCGTCGCGCAACAGCTGGAGCAGTCGCGCCTGGTGGGTGTTGGCGGGTCGTGCGGTCATGCGTCTCACGAGCCCCTCCCGCCTCAATCGGCCTTGAGTCTGCCGGTTTCCGGCCACGTTCCGTGGCCTGCTTTCGGAGGGAACGTAGCAGTGGGCGCCGGGTGTGGGAAGAAGTTGCGCACGAATTACTGCGAACTTTCTCCACTGAGTGGACAAAGACGGGGGCGGCGTCGGCCGTACGCGGACACGACGAAGCCGCCCGGCCTTTCCGCCGGGCGGCTGCTGGACAGGCTCTGACCTCAGGATTCTCCGCGCGCGTGGTACGAACGCCGGGTGTGTTCGGTGTGCTCGCGCATCAGCCGGGTCGCCGTCTGCTCGTCCCGGTCGGCGATGGCGGCGATCAGCCCGCGGTGCTCGATCCATGACTGCCGGCCGCGCTGCCGGGCGATCGGCGTGTAGTACCAGCGGACCCGGCGGTCGACCTGTGCGGCCAGTTCACCGAGGACGGCGTTGCTCGCCAGGTCCATGATCTTCGCGTGAAAGCGGGCGTTGAGGACGACGGCGGCGTCCACGTCGTCGGCGGCGACGGCCCGCTCGCCCTCGTCGCACAGCTCCTCCAGCGCGGTCACGCCCGCCCGGCCGGTGTGGGCCGCCGCGAGCCGGGCCGCCTCGGCCTCCAGGAGCGTGCGCACCGTCAGGAGCTGGTCCGCCTCGGCCTCAATCGGCTCGTGCACGAACGCGCCCTGCGCCGGGCGCAGATCGACCCAGCCCTCGGTGTTGAGCCGCTGCAGGGCCTCCCGCACCGGCTGCCTCGACACTCCGAGGTGGCCGGCGAGTTCACTCTCGACGAGGTGCTGGCCGGGCTGGAGGGCCCGGGTGGTGATGAGTTCGAGCAGCGCATCGTAGACACGGTCGCGCAGCGGGCCGGGGCGTTCGAGCTTGGGCACCGCGCCCTGCGGCAGTCCTGCGGACAACATCGGTCCCCCCGTCGAAAGCCGGCACACAACCCGTACGGGAAGTATTGATTGTCTTTCGTCTACAGTCTACGGCGCTGGGCGGGCGCGGAGCGGGTGTAGGCCACGTCACATCAGGGGGTGGGCGGGGCCGTTCAAGGGGCCGCTCAAGGGGCCGTTCAAGGGGCCGTTCAGGGGCAGCGGACGACCTGTCCGGCGTAGGAGAGGTTGCCGCCGAAGCCGAAGAGCAGGACCGGGTCGCCGGTGGTGATCTCGCCGCGCTCGACCAGCTTGGAGAGGGCGAGGGGGATGCTCGCCGCGGAGGTGTTGCCGGACTCGACGACGTCCCGGGCGACCACGGCGCGGGTCGCGCCGATCTTCGCGGCGAGGGGTTCGATGATGCGCAGGTTGGCCTGGTGCAGGACGATCGCCGCGAGGTCGGCGGGTTCGAGGCCGGAGCGCTCGCAGGCCTGGCGGGCGATGGCGGGCAGCCGCGTGGTCGCCCAGCGGTAGACGCTCTGGCCCTCCTGGGCGAACCTCGGGGGCGTGCCCTCGATGCGGACCGCGTTGCCCATCTCGGGCACCGATCCCCACAGTACGGGGCCGATCCCGGGCTCCTCGCCCGGCGCGCAGGCCTCCACGACCGCGGCTCCCGCCCCGTCGCCGACCAGCACACAGGTGGTGCGGTCGGTCCAGTCGGTCACCTCGGACATCTTGTCCGCGCCGATGACCAGCGCCCTGCTCGACGAACCGGCCCGGACGGCGTGGTCGGCGGTGGCCAGGGCGTGGGTGAAGCCCGCGCACACGACGTTGAGGTCCAGCGCGGCGGGGCCCGGCATGCCGAGGCGGGCCGCGACGCGGGCGGCGGTGTTCGGGGAGCGGTCGATCGCGGTGGAGGTGGCGACCACGACCATGTCCACGTCGGCGGGGGTCAGGCCGGCCGAGGCGAGCGCCTTGGCGGCGGCGTGGCCGGCCAGCTCGTCGACCGGCTCGTCCGGTCCGGCGATCCGCCGGGTCCGGATTCCCGCCCGGCTCCTGATCCACTCGTCGCTGGTGTCGACCATGCCCGCAAGGTCCTCGTTGGTCAGGACCCGGGCGGGCTGGTAGTGGCCTACGGCGGTGATCCGGGAGCCTTGGTGCATGGGTGGAGTCCTCGCTGCCTCGGGTACGGGATCCACCAGTGTGATCAGTGACCGACGGGTACGACGGCAGGTGATACGACAGGAAACGGGCGCGCGGCTTGTCGGCTTCGGTCAGCATCCCGGCGCCGGCGCGCCACCCGTCGCCCTCTGTCCCCTCTTCCTCGCTACCCGTCTCCCTCCCTACCCGTTTTCCTCCCTACCCGGTGAACAGCTGGGTGGCCTTCCGGACGAGTTCGTACAGCCCGTAGGCGAGCGGTGCGCCCACCCAGAGCCAGGTGAAGGCGATCAGCGGCCGCCGGTCGGGGACGTCAGGCGGACTCTGGCTGCTCTCGGGGGACATCGGCGGCCTCCTTCGGTGCCTCGGTGGCGGGCAGGTGGTGGCGGGCGTGGACGGGGCGGACGAGTTCGTTGGCGACGAGGCCGACCACCAGCAGCCCGATCATGATGACGAAGGAGGTGCCGTACAGGTCGGCGCCGTGCCGGCCGGCCTCCTCCTGCCGGTCGGCGATCCAGTTCACGATCAGCGGGCCGAGCACACCGGCCAAGGACCAGGCGGTGAGCAGCCGTCCGTGGATCGCGCCGACCTGGTAGGTGCCGAAGAGGTCCTTCAGGTAGGCGGGGATGGTCGCGAAGCCGCCGCCGTAGAAGGACAGCACGACGAGGGCGCACAGGACGAACAGCGGCTTGGAGGAGTCGCCGAACAGGGCGATCAGCGCGTACATCACCGCGCCGACGCCGAGGTAGACGCGGTAGATGTTCTTGCGTCCGATCAGGTCGGAGGTCGAGGACCAGCCGATCCGGCCCGCCATGTTGGCCGCCGACAGCAGGGCGACGAAGCCCGCGGCGGCGGTCACCGACACCGGTGTGGAGGTGTCGGCGAAGAAGTCCGTGATCATCGGCGCGGCCTTCTCCAGGATGCCGATGCCGGCCGTCACGTTCATGCAGAGCACGACCCACAGCAGCCAGAACTGCGGGGTGCGCAGGGCGGCGCGGGCGGAGACCTGCACGCCCTCCAGGGCGACCGGTTTGCCGTCCGCCCGCTCCTTGGGGCGCGGCACCCGCACGAGCAGCACGCCGAGCAGCATGAAGACGGCGTACGCCAGTCCGTGCACGAGGAAGGCGAGCGCGATCCCCGAGCTGTCGGTGCCGAAGGACTCCAGCATCTGCGCCGACCAGGGCGAGGCGATGAGGGCGCCGCCGCCGAAGCCCATGATGGCGATGCCGGTGGCCATGCCCGGCCGGTCCGGGAACCACTTGATCAGCGTCGAGACGGGCGAGATGTAGCCGATGCCGAGGCCGATCCCGCCGACGAAGCCGTAGCCGAGGACGATCAGCCAGTACTGCTCCACGGCCGCGCCGAGCGCGGAGAGCAGGAAGCCGGACGAGAAGCAGACCAGGGCGACGGTCATCGCCCAGCGCGGGCCGTGCCGTTCCACGAGCGTGCCGCCGAACGCGGCCGACAGACCGAGCATGACGATGCCGAGCTGGAAGGGCAGCGCGCTCTGGGTGCCGCTGAGGCCGAGCGCGGATTCCAGCGGCGGTTTGAACACGGACCAGGCGTAGGCCTGACCGATGGAGAGGTGGACCGAGAGAGCTGCCGGGGGAACGAGCCAGCGGCTCCAGCCCGGAGGTGCGACGGGGGGACTCATGGGTCCCCAACCGTAAGGACCGGGAAAGCACTTGAGAAGACTGTTGAGCAGACAACCACTAGTGCTGCACAAAGCCTTGCTGGGCCAACCTCCATACTGTAGACACTATTTCGTCGACATCTCGTTCGGCAGTTCCGCGGTATCCCTCGACCGAACGGAGCTCCCCGTCATGAAAGTCGCAGTCCTCGGCGCCGGGGCGATCGGCGCCTACGTCGGCGCCGCGCTCCACCGTGCGGGCGCCGACGTGCATCTCATCGCCCGTGGACCGCATCTGGCGGCCATGAGGCAGTACGGAGTACGGGTGCGCAGCCCGCGCGGCGACTACACCGCGCACCCCCACGCCACCGACGACCCGGCCGAGGTAGGCCCGGCCGACCCCGTCCGGCGTTTGAGGACGAGGCCGTTCAGGCCGACAGCGGGGGTCCGGGGGGCGGCAGCCCCCGGGGTCGGGACCGGGAAGGGGCGGCGGGGGCGAGAAATCCGCTACGCCACCGCCGTCACCGCCCCCGCGCTCGCGGTCCCGCAGACCGGCGACCCCGCTCTCACCCTCCTCCACCGCATCGGCACCACCGACCCCACCTCCCTGGACGCCTACCGCGCCGCCGGCGGCTACACCGCCCTGCGCCGCGCCTTCGCCCTCGGCCCCGCCGGCGTCATCCACGAGGTCACCGACGCCGGACCTGTACGTGCGGGACTACGGCAAGTGCATCCTCTGCTACAAGTGCGTGGACGCCTGCGGCGACCAGTGGTGGAACAGCTTCGCCATCTCCGTCTCCGGCCGGGGTTTCGACGCCCGGATCTCGGTCGAGCACGACGGTCGGCTGACCGACTCGGCGTGCGTCTACTGCGGCAACTGCATCGAGGTGTGCCCCACGGGCGCCCTCTCCTACTGCGGAGTGGGCTGCAATCTCACGCTCCGCGTGCAGGACAATGAGATCGTGAAGGTCACCTCGCCGCACGACAACCCGGTGACCCACGGCAACCTCTGCATCAAGGGCCGCTTCGGCTACCAGCACGTACAGAACCGGGACTGACCGGCAAGGGGCACGGACATGGGACGAGTCACGGAACGACGCAAGGTGATCCGCGTACGGGACGGTGCGGTCTCCACCCGCCCGGACACGCTCGTCGCCGAGGAACCGCTGGAGATCCGGCTGAACGGCAAGCCGCTGGCGATCACGATGCGCACACCCGGCGACGACTTCGCGCTGGCGGCCGGTTTCCTGGTCAGCGAGGGCGTGCTCGCCGAGCGGAGCGACCTCCAGAACATCGTGTACTGCGCCGGCGCGACGGATGGGGGCACCTCCCGCGCGAGCGCAGCCGAGCGTGGGGGAGGCTCCAACACGTACAACGTGGTCGACGTGCGGACCTCCCCCGGCGTGCGGATCCCCGACATCACCCTGGAGCGGAACGTCTACACGACCTCGTCCTGCGGACTGTGCGGCAAGGCGAGCCTGGACGCGGTGCGTACGACGGCCCGCTGGCCCATCGCCGACACTCCCCCGGTCCTGGTCACCCCGGAGCTGCTGGCGGACCTGCCCGACCGGCTGCGCGCGTCCCAGCGGGTCTTCGACCGGACCGGCGGACTGCACGCGGCGGCCCTGTTCGCCGAGGACGGGGAGCTGGTCGACGTACGGGAGGACGTGGGCCGGCACAACGCGGTCGACAAGCTGGTCGGCCGCGCCCTGCAGAACGGGGACCTGCCGCTGTCCCGCTCCGTCCTGCTCGTGTCGGGCCGGGCCTCCTTCGAGCTGGCGCAGAAGGCCGTGATGGCCGGCATCCCGGTGCTGGCCGCGGTGTCGGCACCGTCCTCGCTCGCGGTGGACCTGGCCGCCGAGACGGGTCTGACGCTGGTCGGGTTCCTGCGCGGCAGCTCCATGAACGTGTACGCGGGCGAGGACCGCGTCGCCCTGCGGGCCGCGGCCGCCCAGGGCTGACCCTGCTCCCCGCGGCACGGCGGCGGGGCCCCGGCCGGCGGGGAGCGCCCCCTGCGCCGCGGGGCCCCGCCGTGAATGGCATCGGTCACATCACCCTTCCCCACGGCCTCACGCTCTGGTAGGAGTGGCTGGACCAGTACGTTCCCCCGCGAAAGCCCCGTTCCATGACTGCCGGCCCTGCCCCACGTGACCTGCCCGACTTCGTGCTCGACCTCTCCCTGGAGGAGGCCCGCAGGCGTGCCGAGGTGGTGGCGGCGCTCGGCCCCGACTGGGACCCCGTCGCCGCGCTGCGTTCGGAGCAGGAGGCGCACGCCCTGCTCTACTCCGGGCTGGACGCGGAGCAGGAGCGGACGTACGCGATGCTCGTGGCGGCCGGTGTGCTGCCGGAAGCGGACCGGGGCGATGCGTCTTCCCATTGATCCGCAGGCCGACCGGGCCCGCCGCGCCTGGGTCCCCTGCCCCGGCTGCGACGACGCCCGCGACTGCGTGACGTGCGCCGCGCGGCAGAACTGCCCCGCGCACTGGCGCTACCTCATAGCGAACGACGGACCGCGCGTCCACCTCCAGTGCCCGGGCTGCACCCACACCTGGACTCTGGACACCCGCCCCGGAAGACGCGGCCGGTCCGGCTGACCCGTCGCCGGGACCGGTCAGCAGATCCGCGGCAGTTGCTCCCCGAGCGGCATGTCCACCACCCGTGTGCCGCCGAGCCCGGTCCGGGCGACGACCATGCCGGGGTGGTTCGCGACCACCTCGCCGAGCACCGCCGCCTCGGCGCCCAGCGGATGGGCCCGCATCGCGGCGAGGACCACGTCGGCGTGGTCCCGCGGGACGAAGGCGACGAGCTTGCCCTCGTTCGCCACGTACATCGGGTCGAGGCCCAGCATGGCGCAGGCTCCGGCCACGGGCGCCGGCACCGGCACCGCGCGCTCCTGGACGGCGATCCCGCATCCGGAGGCCGCGGCGATCTCGTTGAGCGAGGCGGCCAGGCCGCCGCGGGTCGGGTCGCGCAGCGCGTGCAGGTCTTGGCAGACGGCCAGCATCGCCTCGACGAGCCCGCCCAGCGCCGCGCAGTCGCTCTCGACGTCCGTCTCGAACCGGAGGTTCTCCCGTTCGCTCAGGATGGCCACACCGTGCACCCCGATGGCGCCGCTGACCAGCACGACATCGCCCGGCACGACCCGCTGCGGGCGCAGGTCGACGCCGTCGGGGACCAGGCCGATGCCGGAGGTGTTGACGTAGACGCCGTCGCCGTGCCCTGCCTCCACGACCTTGGTGTCGCCCGTAACGACCCGGACCCCGGCCGCGCGGGCGGCGGCCCCGAGCGCCTCGGACACCTTGGCGACGGTGTCGATCGGGACGCCCTCCTCCAGGATCAGCCCGCAGGAGAGGTAGGCGGCCCGGGCACCGCTCATGGCGAGGTCGTTGACCGTGCCGTTGACGGCGAGGTCGCCGATGCTGCCCCCGGGGAAGAACAGCGGCCGGACCACGAACGTGTCGGTGGAGAAGGCGAGTCGCGCCCCGCCCAGCTCGACCACGGCGGAGTCGGTCAGCGGCGCCGGTGCGGGACCGGCGAGCGCCGGGAGGACGACCTGCTCGATCAGCTCGGCGGACAGGGCGCCGCCCCCGCCGTGGCCCATCACCACGCGCGGCACGTCACGCAGGGGCGCCGGGCAGGTCCAGGAGAGCATGTCCGGTGCTGCGGTGGTGTCAGACAACGGCGCTGTCCTCCAGGCTCGTGGCGGCCGGACGGGCCGGCAGTTCCAGCCGCCGGTACAGGTAGTACGCCGCGCAGGCGCCCTCGCTGGAGACCATGGTGGCTCCGAGTGGCGTACGGGGGGTGCAGGTCGTGCCGAAGACCTCGCACTCGTGGGGTTTGAGGAGGCCCTGCAGGACCTCTCCGCTGCGGCACTCGGCGGGCTCACGGGTGGCGATGTCGCCTACCTGGAAACGGTGTTCGGCGTCGTGGTCCCGGTAGCGGTCGGAGAGCCGCCAGCCGCTGTCCGGGATGGTCCCGATGCCTCGCCAGGCGCGGTCGGTCACCTCGAAGACGTCGTCCAGCATCGCCAGCGCGGCCGGGTTGCCCTCGGCCCGCACCGCGCGCGGGTAGGCGTTCTCGACCGTGTGCTCGCCCCGTTCCAGCTGGCGCACGGTGCGGCGTACGCCTTCCAGGATGTCGAGCGGTTCGAAGCCGGTCACCACGATGGGCACCTTGAACCGTTCGGCGAGCGCCGGGTACTCCTCGGTGCCCATCACGCTGCACACGTGTCCTGCGGCCAGAAAGCCCTGCACCCGGCAGTCCGGCGACCGCATGACCGCCTCGATCGCGGGCGGGACGCGCACGTGGGAGACCAGCAGGCTGAAGTTGCGGATGCCGCGCCTGCGGGCCTGATGGACGGTCATGGCGTTGGGCGGGGCGGTCGTCTCGAAGCCGATGCCGAAGAAGACGACCTCCCGGTCGGGGTTCTCCTCGGCGATCCGCAGGGCGTCGAGCGGGGAGTAGACCACACGGACGTCGCCGCCCGCGCTCCGGACCTGGAACAGGTCACGGCCGGTGCCCGGCACGCGGAGCATGTCGCCGAAGGAGCAGAAGATGACCCCGGGACGGGAGGCGATCTCCAGGGCCTTGTCGATGACCTCCAGCGGGGTGACGCACACCGGACAGCCCGGCCCGTGGATCAACTCGATCTCATCGGGGAGCAGTTGGTCGATGCCGTGCCGGATGATGGTGTGCGTCTGGCCGCCGCACACCTCCATCAGCGCCCACGGCCTGGTCACCGTGGCCCTGATGTCGTCGAGGAGGCGGGCCGCCAGCTCCGGGTCCTGGAACTCGTCGATGTACTTCACCGCCGTACCTCCTCGGCGAGGCCGCCGCCGTCCGCCGGGCCCGCCTGCTCGGCCTGCGCGGCATGCTCGGCCTGCTCCCACGGGTCGCCGAACTCCTCCTGGAGCATCCCGAGGTTCTCGAACAGCTCCAGTGTTCTGCGGGCCGACTCCTCGTCGAGCCGTTGGAGGGCGAAGCCGACATGGACGATGGTGTACTCGCCGACCTTCAGGTCGGGCAGGTACTCCAGGCACACCTCCTTGACCACGCCGCCGAAGTCGACGGTGGCCATCCGGGTGCCGTCCCTGTCCTCGACGCCCAGCACTCTGCCGGGTACCGCCAGGCACATGTCTGTCTCCTCACTGGTTGATGGCTGCCGCGCGGGCGGCCACGACGAGCTGGCCGAGTGCCAGTCCGCCGTCGCCCGGCGGGATCTCCCGATGGCGCAGCACGGTGAAGCCGTCCGCGCGCAGGCCGCGGGCGCAGGCGGAGGAGAGCACCGTGTTGGCGAACACTCCGCCGGTCAGCGCCACCGTCCGCAGGCCGGTCTCCTCACGGGCCACGGCGCAGACCGTGCGCACCAGGCGGGCGACGGCGTGGTGGAACCGGGCCGCGACGACGGCCGTGGGGGTGCCCCTCCGTACGTCCTCCACGACGGCGGCCAGCAGGGGCGCGGGGTCGGCGCGCAGCGCGGTGCCGTCCGCTCGCCTGCGGCCGGCCGTCAGGTGGAAGGTGTGGCGCGGGGGCGCGCCGGGGTGGGCCCCCGCCGGGGCGGGCGCCCCCCCCCCCACCACCCAACGGGGGGGGCGGGGCGCGCGGGACCCGGGGTGGTGGCCCCCCCCCCCCCCGGGGGGCGCGCCGCCGCGCCCCCCCCCGCCCGCCCGCCCCAA
>NZ_JBHXNW010000001.1:140884-253899 GCF_042717365.1 Streptomyces sp. NPDC058534 | reverse complement strand
ACGCGCGGCCACCGACAACCGAAGAAGCTCCATGCCCGACAACCTACGGACCCCGCACCACCAGCCCACCAGAATCAGTAGGAAACGCATTCAATCGGATGAAAGTGGCACGAAATTCTGCGGATCAACCACACATCTGATAAATAGCGTTGCTCGGCCTGTTTAAGCGAAAGCCCCAACAGTTGAAGACCCTCCCGCTTTCCTGTTCGGGTGAGAGAGACATCGACGGCCAGCGCCTTGTTGCCCATGTGCGCCGGCCGTCGCCGCCTTTGCCACGGCACTCAGTTGCCGACGGACACCACTCGCGCCGGGCGGGCCAGTTCGTTGTCGAGAACGGCGGGCGACAGGGCGTGCTGGACCACCATGGCGGCGGCACCGAGCATCCCGGCAGCGGCGCCCGCGCGGGAGGCGACGATGCTCAGTTGCTGGGTGGCCATGGGCAACGACCGTCCGTAGATGGCCTCACGGACTCCGGCCAGCAGCATCTCGCCTGCCTGGGCGAGGGATCCGCCGACCACGACCAGCGACGGATTGAGCATGCTGACGCAGCCGGCCAGCACCTCCCCGATGTCACGGCCGGCCTGGCGGACCGCCTGGGCCGCGACCACGTTGCCTCCGCGAACCAGCGCGACGACATCGGAGTTGCTGTGCGCCTCAAGGCCTTGTTCACGCAGGGCCGCGGCGATGGCCGCCCCGCTGGCGACCGCTTCCAGGCACCCCTTGTTGCCGCAGCGGCACGGTGCCTCGCCCCCCTGGGGAGCGAGGATGTGGCCCATGTCGCCGGCCGCGCCGACCGCTCCGCGATGCAGCCTGCCGTTGCTGATGATGCCGGCGCCGATGCCGGTGGCCACCTTGACCAGGATGAGGTTCTCGGCGTCGGCGAAGCGCGTGGTGTGTTCGCCCAGCGCCATGAGATTGACCTCGTTGTCCACGAGGACCGGCACACCGAAGTCGGCGGCGAGGCGCCCGGGCACGTCGTAGCCGTCCCAGCCCGGCATGATCGGCGGGTTCTGCGGCTTGCCCGTGGAGTGCTCGACGGGGCCGGGCAGACCGACGCCGACCCCCGCCAGCGGGAGTGGGTCCAGTCCCGCGTCCGCCAGCAACTCGCGCCAGATGTCGCCGAGTTGCGGCAGCACCACGTCCGGGCCGTCGCTGATGTCCAGCGTCAGCCTCCTCGTTGCGAGTGCGATGCCGGTGAGGTCCGTGACCGCCAGGGTGGCGTGTGTGGCGCCCACGTCGGCGGCGAGGGCCACGCGGGCGCGGGAGTTGAACACGAATCGTTCCGCGGGCCGTCCACCGGTGGAGGCGCCGCTGCCCGCGTCGTAGACAAGCCCGGCGTCCAGAAGAGCGTCCAGGCGGCCGCGCACCGTGGAACGGGCCAGCCCGGTCTCTGCCGTGAGCTCGGCACGGGTGCGCGGCCGGCCGTCGCGGAACAGACGGAGCAGCTCACCCAGGGGTGCGGCGTTCGACGCCGGGACGTCTGCGTGCATCAGGCAATTGAACCAGACCCGATGAATGGTCTGGACGTTCTGACGCATTGACCCGGACTTCTGTAGCTAACCTCTGAACTTTTGATTGACAGCCGCCAATAGTCCCCCTACCTTGCCGTGCATGACGGTGACTCACCTCACCAATGAGGTAGAAGAGTTGTCCGCGCCCCCGCCCTTACGCACAGCGGTCGTCGGGGCCGGATTCATGGGACGGGTGCACGCCGAGGCAGCAAGGCGGGCAGGCGCCCGGGTCGTGGCGGCCATGGCCGGCAGGCCCGAGAACGCGGACGCCGCGGCTCGGACAGTCGGTGCGGAGCGCGGATACGCGGACCTCGACGGCCTGCTCACCCACGCCTCGGTGGACGTCGTCCACATCTGCACGCCCAACGCCCTGCACGCACAGGCCGCTCACGCGGCGCTGGCCGCAGGCGTCCACGTGGTGTGCGAGAAGCCGCTCGCCACCGAGGTCCGGCAGGCCGCCGCGCTGAACGACCTGGCCGCGGCCGCCGGCCGCGTGGCCACGGTGCCGTTCGTGTACCGCTTCCACCCGATGGTCCGGGAGATGCGCCACCGCCTCGCCGCAGCCGAGGCCGGGATCATCTCCGCGGTGCACGGCAGCTACCTCCAGGACTGGCTGTCCCGGCGCTCCGACGACGACTGGCGGGTCAACTCCGCGACGGGCGGCCCCTCCAGGGCGTTCGCCGACATCGGATCACACTGGTGCGACCTGTTCGAGTTCGTCTCCGGTGACCGCGTCGCACGGCTGTCCGCGCAGACTTCCGTCGTCCATGAGCGCACCGCTCGCGGACCGGGCGCGGCCACCGAGGACGCCGCCTCCGTGCAGTTCCGCACTGCCGCCGGACGCCTGGGCACGCTGGTCGTCTCCCAGGTGGCGGCGGGACGCAAGAACCGGCTGCAGATGGAGATCTCCGGTACGGACGCCAGCTTCGCCTTCGATCAGGAGGACCCCGAACGGCTCTGGCTCGGACGGCGGGACGGCAGTCGGATCCTCGTACGCGACCCCGGTTCGATGTCCGCGGCGGCGGCCCGCTACGCCCGGCTTCCCGCCGGCCATGCCCAGGGATACCAGGACTGCTTCGACGCGTTCATCGCCGACACGTACCGCGCCGTACGCGGCGACGCCACGCCCGACGGCCTCCCCACCTTCGCTGACGGGCTCCGCGCCGCCCGGATCACCGAGGCCGTGCTGGCCTCGGCCACAGCCGACGGCGCGTGGACGGAGGTGTCCGGATGAAGGAGCAGCCCGTGGTCCGGATGAAGGAGCAGCCCGTGGTCCGGCTGACCGGCATCACCAAGAGCTTCCTGGGCGTACCGGTCCTGCGGGGCGTCGACCTCGAACTGCGGGCCGGCGAGGTGCACGCACTCATGGGCGAGAACGGCGCGGGCAAGTCCACCCTGCTCAAGGTGCTCGCCGGAGTGCACCGGCCCGACGGCGGCGCCATCGAACTGGACGGCACGGAGGTGACGTTCTCGGCGCCGCTCGACGCACAGCGCGCCGGAATCGCCATCATCCACCAGGAGTTCAACCTGCTGCCGCACCGCAGCGTCGCCGAGAACGTCTACCTGGGCCGCGAACCCGTGCGGCGCGGCCAGGTCGACCGGAAGAAGATGACCGCGGACACCGCCGCCCTGCTCGCATGGCTGGGCGAGGAAGGCATCAGCCCGGACGCCGCGGTCGGCGGACTGCCGGTGGCCCAGCAGCAGGTCGTCGAGATCCTCAAGGCGCTGTCCACCAACGCCCGGGTCATCGCGATGGACGAGCCGACAGCCGCACTCGCCGACCACGAGGTCGAACTGCTCTACGACCTCATCCGCCGACTGCGCGAACGGGGCATCGCCATTCTCTACGTCTCGCACCGGATGCGTGAGGTGTACGACCTCAGCCGGCGGATCACCGTGCTCAAGGACGGCGCCTTCGTCGCCACGGCCCCGGCCGGCGACCTCACCCCCGACCAGCTCGTACGGCACATGGTCGGCCGTCCGCTCGACGACCTGTACCCGGACCGCGCCGTGCCCGCCGACCTGGGCGAGGTGCGCCTCGAGCTGCGCCAGGCGGCCAACGGACGAGTGCGCGGCCTGCACTTCGCGATCCGCGCGGGCGAAATCGTCGGCCTGGCCGGGCTCCAGGGATCCGGACGCTCCGCCGTCGCGCGCGCGATCTGGGGCGTCGAACCGCTCACCCGCGGCACAGTCCTGCTGGACGGCCACCCGCAGCGCATCCGCAGCCCCCGCGCCGCCGTCCGCCACCGCATCGCCTTCGTCACCGAGGACCGCAAGAGCGAAGGGCTCGCCCTGAGGCAGTCGGTCCGCGACAACACCCTCATGGTGCGCCGGGCCGCGCTGAGCGGCCGCACCTCCCGCGTCCACGAGGACATCGGGGAACTCCTGCGGTCCGTAACCGTGGTCGCCCGCGGTGAACACCAGGAGGTGCGCCTCCTGTCCGGAGGCAATCAGCAGAAAGTGGTGCTCGCCAAGTGGCTCGCGATCGGACCCCGGGTGCTGATCGTCGACGAACCGACGCGCGGCATCGACGTCGGTGCCAAGCAGGCCGTCCATGCCCTCCTGCGTGACCTCGCCCGTGCCGGAGTGGCCATCTTGATGATCTCGTCGGAACTACCGGAGCTGATCGGCATGAGCGACCGCATACTCGTGATGCACGAGGGAGTGCTCGCGGGCGAACTGCCCGCCGGCGCCGGTGAGGAGGCCGTCATGGGCCTCGCCACCGGTCACGGGACCGGTGAAGCGGCGTGAGCGTTCTGAGGGATCCGGTCCCCGCCACGGCGGCCCCCGCAGCGCCGGTGGGCGCGCGGAGACTGCCGCTCACCCCCACCGTGACCGTCTATCTCGCTCTGGTGGTGCTGCTGCTCGCAGGCAGCCTCCTGGTGGGGATGCAGGGCGGCGTACTGCTCGACCAGGGCGGCGTACAGAACATCCTCACCCGCAGCACCGTTCTCGGACTCGTCGCCATCGGGCAGACCATGGTCATCGTCACCGGCTCACTCGACCTGTCCGTCGCGTACGTCGTCGGACTGTGCTCCCTCGTCACCGCCGAGACCATGGCCGGGCAGGACGGCATGATGGTCCCCGGCGTCCTCCTCGCCCTCGCTGTCGCCGCGTTCGTCGGCCTGGTCAACGGCCTGGTCATCACAGTGCTCCGGGCCAACGCCTTCATCGCCACCCTCGGTGTCGCGCTCATCCTGCGCGGTTACCTCGAGGACCGTTACACGGGTCCCGCGGGCAGTGTGCCGCGTGTCTTCCAGCACCTGGGCTTCAGCCGCATCGGGCCCGTCCCGCTGTCGGCCGTCATCATGCTGGTCATCGCCGCTCTCGCCTGGTGGTACCTCACCCGGACGCGCGGCGGATACCACATGTACGCCGTGGGCGGCGACATCGACGTCGCCCGGCTGTCCGGAGTGCGCACCCGGCGCACCATCGTCACCGCACACGTGCTCTGTGCGGTGGCCGCCGGCCTCGCAGGGGTGTTCCTGGCGAGCCGGCTCGGTTCCGGCGCGCCGTACGTCGGCACCGACGCGGGCTACGACCTGGAGTCGATCGCCGCCGTCGTGCTCGGCGGCACCCTTCTCGCCGGTGGCCGCGGCGGAGTCATCGGAACCATCGGCGGAGTCCTCATCCTCGCGACCCTGGACACCGTCTTCGACGACCTCTCCGTGGACCCGTTCTTCAAGGACGTGGTGCGTGGTGTGGTCCTGATCGTCGCGGTCGCGCTCTATGCCCGCCGACGCATGTCCAGGAGGACGACGTGAACGCACCGAAGACCTGGCGGCCCCGTCTCGCCCCGGGCACAGCACCGGTTCTCGTCGTGCTCGTCGCGCTCCTCCTCGCCCTCGCTTTCGCGGGTCCCGCCTACTCCGAGCCCGCGGGCTGGCTCGCGCTGCTCAAGCGTGCCGCGCCCCTGGTGATCCTTGCGATCGGCCAGTACTTCGTGATCGTCTCCGGCGGCTTCGACCTGTCCGTCGGCTCCCTCGTCACCGCGCAGGTGGTGATCGCGGCCCGCCTGATCGACGGTCAGGAGTCCGCCACCGCCTGGGTGCTGATGCTGCTGCTCGGCCTCGGCGCACTCGTCGGACTGGTCAACGGCCTGATCACGACCCAGCTGATGGTCCCCTCGTTCATCGTGACCCTGGGCATGCTCCTCGTACTCGACGGAGCGGTGTTCCTGTGGTCGGGCGGCGCCCCGCGCGGCGCTCTGTCGGAGGGGTTCAGGGTCCTCGGCCGCGAGGGAGCCGATCTGCCGCTGATCGGCACGCTGCCGTGGTCGGTGGTCGTCCTGCTGGTGGTCCTCGCCGGCGCGGTGCTGTTCATGCGCAGCGGCACCGGCCGCACCCTGATCGCGATCGGTGACAACGAGACGGCGGTGCATCTGGCCGGCGGCCGGGTGGCGCGGCTGAGGCTCCTCGCCTTCGTGCTGTCCGGCGTGCTCGCGGCGGTCGCCGCGATCGTGCTCGGCGGGTTCGCCGGGGTGTCCGCACAGGTCGGCCAGGGCCTGGAGTTCCGCGCCATCACGGCCGTCGTGCTCGGCGGTGTGCTGCTCGGCGGTGGCCGGGGATCGGTGGTGGCGGCGGCTGCCGGTGCCCTGTCGCTGGAGGCGCTGTTCTCGCTGCTCAACCTCCTCGGCGTGTCCGGGGCGCTGGAGTCGGCCGTCCAGGGCGCGATCATCATCGCGGCGGTCGCCTACGCGTCGCTCGGTTCCGGGGAGCGGCTGCGTGTGCGCGGGCGACGCGATGTCGCGGGCGTGGCGCCCGCCCCGCACTGACACCTCGACCGCCGTAGCCCGTCCTCAACTCTGTGCCCAACAAGGAGAGAAACATGAATCGGAGATGGCCCGCCGCGGCCGTGGTGGGCGTCCTCGCCCTGGCAGGGTGCTCCAGCGACCTGCCCGCCGAGAACAAGGGCGCCACCGGCGCCGCGTCCTCCACTGCGGACGACGCCCCGTCGACGTCGGAGTTCTTCGACAAGGCCGAGTACGAGCGGCAGCTCGCGTTCCGTACCACCGACCCTCGGGGCCCCAAGGGCAAGCCGTGGGAGCAGATGCTCGCCCCCGAGATGACCGACACCGCCAAGTACGCCAAGCCCGGTGGCAACCATCACCTCTGCTTCTCCAACGCCGCGGTGGACAACCCCTGGCGGCAGGTCGGTTTCAAGACGATGCAGCAGGAAGTGAAGCAGCACCCGGAGATAACCAAGTTCACCGTGCTGGACGCCGAGGCCAAGGACGACAAGCAGATCAGCGACATCCAGTCGTTCGCCTCGAAGGACTGCAGCGCGCTGATCGTGTCACCGAACACCACCGCGACGCTGACACCGGCCGTCGAGTCGGCCTGCGAGACCGGTGTCCCGGTGATCGTCTTCGACCGCGGGGTGAAGACCGAGTGCCCGGTCACCTTCATCCACCCCATCGGCGGCTTCGCGTTCGGCGCGGACGGGGCCGAGTTCCTGAAGGACAAGGTGAAGCCGGGCGGAAAGATCCTCGCGCTGCGCATCCTGCCGGGTGTCGACGTCCTGGAGCAGCGGTGGGCCGCGGCCGACCAGATCTTCAAGGGCAGTGAACTGGACGTTGTCGGCGTGGAGTTCACCGACGGCGACGCGGCCAAGACCAAGAGCGTCGTCAGCGACTACATCCAGCGCGAGGGCACCATCGACGGCGTCTGGATGGACGCCGGCGCCACCTCTGTCGCCGCCGTCGAGGCGTTCCAGGATGCCGGCGCCGAGGTCCCCGCGATCGTCGGCGAGGACCAGCAGGACTTCCTGCGGATCTGGGCCGAGGACGAGCTGACCGCGATCGCCCCCACGTACCCGACGTACCAGTGGCGCACGCCGGTCCTCGCCGCGCTGAAGATCCTCGACGGCGAGCAGGTGCCCAAGGAGTGGGTGCTGCCGCAGCCGTCGATCGGCGCCGACGAGGTCGACAGGTATGTCCAGGAGGACCTGCCGCCCCTGCACTACGCGATGTGCGGCTGCGAGAACATGCCCGGCTACCCGGCTCCCTGGAAGTGACCGGGACGAGGAGTGACGCGGTGCACACCATCGGTGTCAACACCTGGGTATGGACCTCTCCGCTCGATGACGCGCACCTCGTCGAACTCGCCGCCAAGACGGCCGAAGCGGGCTTCGACGTGCTCGAGCTGCCGGTGGAGAACCCGGGCGACTGGGATCCGGCCGCTGCCGCGCGCGTACTGTCCGATCACGGGCTCGGCGCGAGCGTGTGCCTGGTGATGCCCCCCGGACGGGAACTCGTCGATGCCGCGCGGGACACCGTCTCCGCGACCCAGGACTACCTGCGGCACGTCGTGGACGTCGCCGCGCAGGTCGGCTCGCCCGCGATCGCCGGCCCCGCCTACGCGTCCGTCGGCCGGACCTGGCGGATGACGGCGGACGAACGGCGGGCCCGCTACGCGGAGTTGCGCGACGCGCTCGCACCGGTCGTCGACCATGCGCGGTCGGCCGGGGTGACCGTGGCGGTCGAGCCGCTGAACCGCTACGAGACCAGCCTGCTCAACACCGTCGCGCAGACCCTTGAGGCCATCGAGGGCCTGCCGACGGGCGGCTGCGGCATCGCGCTCGACGTCTACCACCAGAACATCGAGGAACGGGACATCGCTTCCGCGGTGGGGGGCGCGCCCCGGCGGGTGGCAACCCCCCCCGCGGGCCGCACCGACCCGGGCGCCCCCCCGACCCCCCCCCACCCACCCACCACTCCCCCCCCGGCCCCTCGGCGGCGCCGGCCCCCCGCCCGCGCGCCCCCCCCCCCCACGTCCAGGTCTGCGGCAACGACCGGGGCGCCCCCGGCGCCGACCACATCGACTGGCCGTCGCTCCTCGCCGCCCTCGCCGACGCGGACTACACGGGGCCGCTGTGCATCGAGTCGTTCACCGCGCAGAACGCGAGCATCGCGACCGCCGCCTCCGTCTGGCGCCCGCTCGCCTCCAGCCAGGACGCGCTCGCCGCCGACGGGCTGGCGTTCTTGCGGGGGGTGATCGCCCAGCAGGGATCCGAGGGATGAGCACGTGCAGCGTCGGCGCCGGCACGCCGCGACGTACTCCAGTCAGGAAGAGCGAGATTGATGAGAACCCGCAGATCCTTCCGCAGTACGGCACTCGGTCTGGGCGTGGCCGGTGCCGTTGTCATGGGCCTGACGCCCACACCCGCCGCCGCCCATGACGATTTCCGGGCGCTGCTGTTCACCGAGGTCGCCTCCGGCTCCTACCGGCACGACTCCATTGACGCCGGCACCGCCATGGTCGAGAAGCTCGCGGCCGAGAACCACTTCGCGGTCGAGAAATCCGAGGACTCGGCCGTCTTCAACGACGCCGACCTCGCGCGGTTCGACGTCGTCATCATGCTGCAGAACGGCGGCATGGTCTGGGACAACGACGCACAGCGCGACGCCGTCAAGAAGTACGCGGGCGACGGCGGCGGCATCGTGGCGATCCACAACGCCACGGACATGAACATCGAGTCGTCGTTCCCCTGGTGGGACGACTTCGTCAACGGCGGCGTCCACATGACCGCCCATTCGGCCAACGGCGAGGAGGGCACCGCCTACCAGATCGACGAGGTGCACGAGTCCACCAAGCACCTGCCGGACCGGTGGCAGCGAAAGGAGGAGTGGTACAACTTCACCGCCGGGATGCGCGGCAAGGTCCACCCCCTGGTCGAGGTCGACGAGTCCACCTACGACCCGGGACCCTCGAAGATGGGCACCGACCACCCCATCTCCTGGTGCCGTGACGCCGAAGGCGGCCGGGTCTGGGCCACGGGCATGGGCCACAACGCGGCCGACTACACCGAGCCGAACTTCGTGAAGCACGTGCTCGGCGGGATCAGGACCGCCGCCGGGGCCGTCCCCGCGGACTGTGGTGCCACGGTGGACTCCAACTTCGAGAAGGTCACGCTGGACGACAACACCAAGGCCCCCACCTCGCTGGACATCGCTCCCGACGGGAAGGTCTTCTACACCGAGCTGCTCGGCGAGATCAAGGTCTACGACCCCGAGACCAGGACCACCGCCACGGCGCTCAGCAAGCCCGTCTACTCAGGTGGCGAGGACGGACTGATCTCCCTCGCCCTCTCGCCGGACTTCGCGACGGACAAGCACCTCTTCGTCTATTACTCGCCGCCCGGGGACGAGGAGGTCAACCGGCTGTCCCGGTTCACGGTGAACGACAAGGCGATAGATCCCGCCTCCGAGGTCACCGTCCTCGAAGTGCCGGCCTCCCGGCGCGAGGAGCCCGGCCACACCGGCGGCTACCTGGAGTTCGGACCGAACGGCAACCTCTACATCGGCGTCGGTGACGACATCAACCCGTTCCAGTCCAGCGGGTACGCGCCGATCGACGAGCGCAGCGGCCGGGACCTGTTCGACGCTCAGAAGACCTCGGCCAACACCAACGACCTGCGCGGCAAGATCCTCAGGATCCACCCCGAGCCCGACGGCACGTACACGGTTCCCGAGGGGAACATGTTCGCTCCGGGCACGGCCAGGACGAAGCCCGAGATCTACGCGATGGGCTTCCGCAACCCGTTCCGCTTCAACGTCGCCTCCGACGGCACGCTGTACATGGCCGACTACGGGCCGGACGCCGGCAGCGACAACGCCTCCCGCGGGCCGGCGGGCCTCGTCGAATGGAACGTGATCGACAAGCCGGGCAACTACGGCTGGCCGTACTGCGTCGGCGACAACACCGCGTACAACGACTTCGACTTCGCCGCGAACACCTCCGGCGCGAAGTTCGACTGCGCCAAGCCGGTGAACAACTCGCCCAACAACACCGGTCTCACCGAGCTGCCCGCCGCCCAGCCGGCCACCGTCTGGTACGGCAACGGCAGCAACGGCAACAAGTTCCCGGAGATGGGCGACGGCGGCGAGGCGCCCATGGCGGGCCCGCGCTACGAGTACGACCCCGATCTCGAGTCCGACGTCAAGTTCCCCGAGTTCTACGACGGCAAGCCGTTCTTCGCCGACTGGACCCGGAACAAGCTCTGGACCTTCTCCCAGGACGACGAGGGCGAGCTGCTCAAGATCGACCCCTGGTTCACCAGCCTGAACCCGCTCGCCCCGATGGACATGAAGTTCGGACCCGACGGCGCGCTCTACCTCGTGGAGTGGGGCGGAGGCTACGGACGCGACAACCCCGACTCGGGCGTCTACCGGATCGACTACACGCAGGGCAACCGCCGTCCTGTGGCCAAGGCCACGGCGACTCCGTCGTCCGGACAGGCGCCGCTCAACGTCACGTTCTCCAGCGCCGGTTCCGCCGATCCCGAGGGCGGCGACATCAGCTACGCCTGGGACTTCGGCGACGGCCAGACCTCGACGGAGGCCAACCCCTCCCACTCGTTCGCCACGAACGGCGTCCGCAACGTCCAGCTGACCGTCAGCGACGCGTCCGGCAAGACCGGCACCGCGAACGTCAGCGTGACCGTGGGCAACACGGAGCCGAAGGTGACCATGAAGACCCCGGCGCACGGCGGGTTCTTCGACTTCGGTGACAAGATCCCCTTCGACCTGGACATCACCGACCCCGAGGACGGCACCGCCGACTGCGCCAAGGCCGTCGTCCAGCCCGCCCTCGGACACGACGCCCATGCCCACCCGATCGATCCGATCAAGGCGTGCTCGGGCGAGTTCACCACCCTGTTCGACGAGGGCCACGCCGACGCCGACATCTTCTACTCGATCGACGCCGGCTACACCGACAAGGGCGCGAACGGGCAGCCGCCGCTCACCGGCCGCGACATCACCGTCATCCAGCCCAAGCACAAGCAGGCCGAGTTCTTCTCCGACTCCACCGGTGTCACCGTGCAGAACGACGCGGGTGCCGAGACCGGCAAGCGGGTCGGCGAGATCGGCAACGGCGACTGGATCAGCTTCGACCCGGTCAACCTGACGAACATCGACAAGGTCACCGCACAGGTCTCCTCGGCCTCGGCCGGCGGGTCCATCGAGCTGCGGCAGGACTCACCGACCGGAAAGCTGATCGCCACCCTGCCGGTCAAGGCCACCGGCGGACTCGACACCTACGCCACCCTGCCCGAGACGGAGGTGACCGACCCCGGCGGCACGATGAAGCTCCACGCCGTCTTCAAGACCACCGCCGACAACCAGTTCACCGTCGACTCCTTCGACTTCATCGGCAAGGGCGTCTCGGCCAACGCGGCCCCGCACGTGACCGTGTCCGCGACCCCGGCCTCCGGATCCGCGCCCCTGGCCGTCGACTTCACCGCGACCGCCACGGATCCGGAGAACAACACCCCGTTCACGTACGCGTGGACGTTCGGCGACGGCAAGACCGGAACCGGCGCCAAGCCGTCCCACACCTACGACAAGGCCGGCGCCTACACCGCTTCGGTCACTGTCACCGACTCGGCCGGCCGGGCCAAGAAGGCCTCGGCGAAGGTGACCGTGCGCCCGGCTCCCATGCCTCCCATCACGTGCACCGCGCCGGACCCGACGATCTCCGTCAGCGACGAGTTCAACAGCGACCGGATCGACGGCTGCCGCTGGGACGCGGTGACCCGCCCGGACCTGAACACCATCCGGATGGCTGACGGCGCGCTGAGCATCGACACCGAGCCGGGCGACATCAACGGTTCGGCGAACGACGACCCGGAGAACCTCGTCCTGCAGGACGCGCCGGACGGCGACTGGGTCGTCGAGACACGGATGCGCGGCGATCTGAAGGAGCGCTTCCAGCTCGCCGGCCTCATGGTCCACGGAAACGACGACGACTACGTGAAGTTCGACGTGGCCGCGTTCAACTCACCGGGCTCGGCCCCGTCGCTCCACGCGGAGCTCGTCTCCGAGAACGCCGGGGTGTTCGGTCAGGGTGGCAACCGGTCGACAGCCGTCTCCCTTCCGGAGAGCGGCTGGTGGCACCTGCGGCTGACCAAGACGGGCAACACCTACACCGGCGAGATCAGCGACGGAGGGACCGACTGGAAGTCGCTCGGCACGGTGACCAACGAGGTGCCCGCACCGCGGTTCGGCGTGATGGCCATCGGTCCGCAGCAGACACGAGGGCCGGTGACGGTCGACTTCGACTGGCTGCGCCTCGCCGGTGAGAAGCCGGCCGACCCCATCGCCTCGGGCAGCACCTACCAGATCCTGAGCCGGAGTGACGGCGGCGCCGTCAACGCCGCCCGCAGGGGCAAGCAGCTGAACGTCACCGCCAAGGAGGCGGTCGACAGCCAGAAGTTCGTCTTCACCGAGAACACGGACGGCAGCTACCGCGTCAAGAGCGTCTCCCGCGACCTGTGCCTCCAGGTCCAGGGAAAGGTGACCAAGAGCGGCGCCGAGATCGTCCAGCACCGCTGCGGGCCGGGCGACGCCCAGAAGTTCCGGGTGATACGCGCTCCGGAAGGCGGGTACGCCCTGGTCGCCACGGGTGATCTCGTAGTGACCGTCGCGGACAAGAGGGGCCGTCTGGTCCAGCAGCCCGACAAGGGCGTCCCGGCACAGCGCTGGACATTCGTCCCCGCGTAGGTCACCCACGACCCCCGTGCGCCACAACCCCGATGCGCACGGGCACCGGCGGGGAGCGGTTGCCGGACCGCTCCCCGCCACCGACCGGCACCGTACCCACGGCGCCGGCGGCCGGCTGCCGATTCGCCCCCGGTACGCGGCAGTCGTGTTCGGCTACCCCGCCCCCGACCACATGCCGAAACCGCCTGACGACACGACGGGCCGACCGGCCCACCCTTGCCGGCTCGGCGCCTTCGAGAGCTCCGACGCGGGCGGCGGGCGCAGCACGTTGCATACGGCCGCGTCGACCGTGGCCTCGCCGACGTCGCCCGCGCGGACAACCGCACGACACCACTCCGTACGGCCGGGCTGTCGACCGCTCGTACCGGCGCGCGCACGGCCGAGGCCGTCATCGACACCCTCAATGACCAGCTCGGCCTGCTGTAGCACGGTGGCAGAACCCCGGGTTTCGGTAACGGCGATGACGGCGGCGGCCCGCTGCGCGGCGGTGGGGGCGCCCCCAATGGCGCGCCGCTATCAGGCAGCGCGGCGCAAGGCGACGAAACAGCGATGCCGGGTACTCCACTGCTCGGTAGCAGCCCAGCCCGTCTCCCGGGCCACGCGCAACAACGCCGGCACACCGAGCCTGGCCCACGGAAACGCCGCACCAAAGCTCCTCTGCCCGTCGTCCACACGTACCAGTAGCCGCTCGTCGACGTCCCGAGACGCCGTCTCCACCAACACCAGACCTCCGGCCGCCATGACCTGAGCAATGCGCTCCAGCAGGGCACGCGGGTCGCCGCCGATACCGACGTTGCCGTCGATCAGTAGCGCGGTCTGCCAGCATCCCTCGTCCGGCAGAGGGTCGAACACACTGCGACACAGAGCCCTGCCACCCCTTCGCACAGTGCGGGCGACGGCTTCTTGACTCACGTCGATGCCGAGACTTGAGTGCCCGAGCCCGCGCAAAGCAGTGACCAGCCGTCCGGGGCCACAACCGATGTCAAGCACCGGCCCAACGCATCGGTGCAGGACCGTGAGATCAACGAGATCCGCGCGGGCACACCATCGCTCGATCTCGAGCGGCTGGAGCCAACCGCCGGACCCGCGCAAGAACAGCGGACCCCGGCTGGCGCGGAGCGCATCACGGTACGGGCCGCCCTGCCACGCAGCGATGTCTCCTACCGGACCCGAGACCCGGGACAAATCCCCAGATCGCAAGGAGACGACGGGCTCTGTGTCGGTTTGGCCTGGATCATGGGCCCGCGCGGCCTGGGGTGGTTGACATGGCTTCAGCCGCTTTCCCCTTTCATGTCACCTCCGGTACCGACGGCCCTTCCCGGGGCCACCGTCCCCGAGCAGATCAGCTCTGGCTGGGTCGAGCCCCTGCCTCTTTCCCTACACGTTTGACCTTCTTTGAAGCTGAAGCAACGCCGTGGCCCAGCAAGGCGTACGCCACGCGGCTCATCCCAGACACCGGAACGCTGGCCGGGGACCTGACCGCACTGCTGTGGGGCCTGGTCGACGAGTTCCACGCTCCTGCCGCCGCAGCGGCGCTCCCGGGGCTGCTCGCTGACTTCGCCGCCGATCCGGTGCTGAAGGCGCGCATCCGCAGCGACTTCCTGGGCCCGTCGAAGGAGCGGCTGCTGATCGTCTTCGAGCGTGCCGTGACGCGCGGAGAGATCGCGGGCGACACGCCCGTGGACCTGGTCCTGGACACGCTGGCCGGAGCCGTGTTCTTCCGCGTCGGTCTGGTCGGGGAACATCCCGGCCCTCAGCTGGCCGGCCGGCTGGCTGCTGTCATAGCCAAGGGAATCGAGATCCGATGAACGGCTGGCTTCTCGCAGCGGGCATCACCGCGTTCGGTGTGGCCGCAGCGCACATCGTCGGCGGGCACCGGGATGTGGTGCGCCCGCTGCTGTCCTGCGGACTCGCTGACGAACCCAAGCGCGTCCTTCATGCCGTGTGGCACATGGTGAGCGTCGACCTGGTGCTCTCCGCAGCCGCCTTGGTCTACCTCGCGCTGGCGGACGATACGTCAGCGACCGGCCTGATGGCGTGGTTCGTGGCTGCGCACTTCGTCGCGTACGCAGTCGCCTTCTTGGTCGTCACGCTGTCGGTCGGCTGGCCGAAGCCACTGCTCCGGCTGCCGCAGTGGATGCTGCTCCTGCCGGTCGCGGTCCTGACAGTGGCGGGCGCCGCGTAGCGACAGCCCCGGAGAGATACAGCAGAGGTGCCCGCGGGGCTCATCCGAGGCGTCAGCAGCTGCTCGGCAACGAACGCTGCTGAAGATCCGGGACTTCGACGATGGCTACCAGCAGCTGCGCGAGGCCGCGCGTGGGTGTCGTGCTACGCCCCGCTCGCCGGGACCGCCCGCCGGTTAGGACCTGTTGGCCTCAACGGTTCCAGCTGGCCGGTGACCAGCGGTCCGCACATCGCGGGCGTCGCCTGTGAGTGGCGACCTGGAACCGCGCGGGCGGGTTTCTAGGCCAAATGGACGGAGTGGTGCGTGCCTCTCTAGGTGATCGGGCACCCATGTGCCGTTCGACCCCGTACATCTCGGAATCACTCATCGGATCCATCATCGGGAGTCCGCATGGAACCAGTCGGCATGCCGCGGAACTGTCCGTTCGACTACGCAAAGGCCCTCGAGTTCGACCCCATACTCAAGTACTTGATGACCGAAGAGCCCGTCTCCCGCATCCGGCTGCCCCACGGCGAGGGGGAAGCATGGCTTGTCACCGGCTACGACGATGTGCGCACGGTGACTACCGACCGGCGTTTCAGCCGCCGCGCCATCATCGGCCGGAACTTTCCGCGCATGACCCCTGAACCAATCGTTCAGGACGAGGCGATCAACGTGATGGACCCACCGGACAGCAGCCGCCTGCGCAGCCTGATCTCCAAAGGCTTTGCGCCTCGTCACATGGAACGCATGCGGGTCCGCACCCAGCATGTCGTGAACGAACTGCTGGACCGGATGGCGGAGCGCGGTTCTCCCGCGGACCTCACCGAGCACTTGGCCGACCCTCTGCCCTTGGCCACCATCTGCGAGGTCCTCGACATCCCCGAGGCCGATCGGGCCCAACTGCGCGCTCATGCACGGACCATGATGGACACCGGCATCGACAACCGGGACGACGCCGTACGGGCCAAGGCCGATCTCCGCGCCTACTTCCACACGTTGACCGGGCGCCGGCGCGAGAACCCCGGCGACGACCTGATCAGCGCGCTGGCCACGGCTCGCGATGGAGATGAGATCCTCAACGACCAGGAACTGGCCGTTATGGCCATGGTCCTGCTCATCACCGGACAGGACACCACCACCTACCAGATCGGGAACATCGCCTACGCCCTGCTCACCCGTCCCAAAGAGCTCGCCACGCTGCGCGCCGATCCTGAGATGCTCCCGCAGGCCATCGAGGAACTGCTGCGCTTCATCCCCTTCCGTAAAGGAGTCGGCATTCCCCGCGTCGCCCTGGAAGACCTGGAACTGAGCGGGGTGACGATCCGGGCAGGGGACATCGTGCACGTCTCCTATCTGACGGCCAACCGTGACAGACGCAAGTTCGACCGGCCTGACGAGCTGGATCTGGAACGCTCTGGTCCGTCTCACATGACCTTCGGCTGGGGTGGACATCACTGTCTCGGCGCTCCGCTCGCCACCACGGAACTCCAAGTCGCACTCGGCACCCTTCTGGAACGCTTCCCCGACCTGAAACTGGCGAAGCCGGCCGAAGAAGTGCGCTGGAACAGAACATCGATCTGGCGCTATCCGATCTCGCTCCCCGTCACCTGGTGACCGCGGCGCCCCCGGATGCGCATGGAGTCCGTGCGTCCGAGGCCCACTTGTAGGCCTTCGGATGACTGCCGCCCACCGCGCCCCGCCTCGCCGCGGGGCGTGCGTCGGGCAAGGCTCGGCGGCGCCGGGTTATGAATCGCCGCCTCGACCGTGGCCGGGAACAAGGCTGTCATCAACAATGCGTCGCCACGAGGGCCACGGCCCGCTGTGACCCAGGCCGTCCCTCGTGCGCTGCGCTCGACATGCGGCCTTCACCCTCCCGTCGTAGCGTGGGTCAGACGGCTGACCAAGCCGTGGCGGATCACCGTCCGCCCGAACGGGGAGAACTCAGTCTTCGACGGTCTGCCCGACCGCGCCCGTGCCAGGGGTATCGAACCGGCGCCGGAGCCCACCAAGGATCTGTTCCGCACGATTTCCGCGCGGAGGATCCGGGGTGGCTCCCGCCGGAGGAGAACAGCCCGCATCTGGTCACGGCCCGGCTGTGTGGACCACGTCCGCTGGGAGGCATTCCATGGCAGTTCTCTGCAAGCCGGCCATCGAAGTACCCGAGTACGTCATCACCAACGAAGAGACCCTCGAGCTGGCGCAACGGTTGCACGGCGACCATCCGCAGCTCGATCTGGTCCTCAGCCTGATCGAGCACACCGGGGTACAGAAGCGGCATCTGATCCAGCCGATCGAGAAGGTGCTGCAGCACCCGGGTGTCGACGCCCGCAGCACCACCTACGAGGCGCACACCAAGGCCCGCGTGCCGGCCGTGGTGCGCCGGGCTCTCGACCAGGCGGAGTTGGAGCCGCAGCAGATCGACATGATCATCTACGTGTCCTGCACCGGCTTCATGATGCCTCCGCCGACTGCATGGCTTATCGACACGATGGGCTTCCGGCCGGAGACGCGGCAGATGCCGATCGCCCAACTCGGCTGCGCAGCAGGCGGTGCGGCCATCAACCGAGCACACGACTTCTGCACGGCGTACCCCGACGCCAACGCGCTCGTCATCGCCTGCGAGTTCTGCTCGCTGTGCTATCAGCCCACCGATCTCGGCGTGGGATCCCTGCTGTCCAACGGTCTGTTCGGCGACGGGATCGCTGCGGCCGTGATCCGGGGCAACGGCGGCACCGGGGTCCGCCTGGAACGCAACGGCTCGTACATCATCCCGAGCACCGAGGAGTGGATCTCCTACGCGGTCCGCTCCACCGGCTTCCACTTCCAGCTCGACAAGCGCGTGCCCGGGACCATGGAGCCGCTCGCCCCGGCCCTGCAGGCCCTCGCGGAGCAGCACCAATGGAACGCCAGCAAGATGGACTTCTACATCATCCACGCGGGCGGCCCGCGCATCCTGGACGACCTGAGCCTCTTCCTCGACGTGCCGCCCGAGGCGTTCCGCTTCAGCCGCGCCACGCTCACCGAGTACGGCAACATAGCCAGCGCGGTGGTACTCGATGCCCTGGCCCGCATGTTCGACGAGGCATCAGCCCTTGACGGCCACCGCGGCCTGATGGCCGGCTTCGGGCCCGGCATCACCGCCGAGATCGCCCTGGGCACCTGGACCTCGGAATCCGAATCCTGAGACCTCAAGCCTGCCGAGGGTCTCCCGCGCCCTTGAAGGTATAGGGGCCGGCCGGGGGGAAACGGACAGCGACACGTCGTCGCGCCGACAGGGCATGACTGGCCATGACCGGCAACCTACGCCGCCCGCCGGCCCCGGCGTCCGACGATCTCCCGAACGTCCCACCAACAAGTGGCACCCCGCAGCGGTCACCGCAAGCCGCTCCGCTGGTTTCTGGTGTGCGGCTACCGCTGGACGCAGGGCCCGGCAGGAAGCCGTCGTTGTCGCGGTCGTCGCGGTGGCCATCACTGTGGCTGCCGAGTCTGTGCCGCACGAGGTCTTCGCCGGCTCTTTCAGCACGGCCGACATGACGACTCCGCAGATCTCGTTCTTCTACGGCGGCGCCGGCCTCTACCTGATGTACGCGCTCGGCATGGCGTGCCGGTGGACTCGCCGCTATGCCCGCATGTCCCGGCGCCCGCATTCCACCGGGCTCTGGATGGCCGCCGTGGGTGTGGGGGCGATGGCGGTGGCCTGCGCGATCCGCGCCGTCATCGTCGCCGTTCGCGCGGCCGACGTAGAAGTATCCAAACCGCTCATGGCAGCCGTCGCCTTCCTCCTGGTGGCGTCCATCCTCACGTTCGCGGCGGGCATCACGTACTCCGGAGCCCGAGCCCGGATCTCGTCCCTCCGCCTCTGGCTTCAGCACCGACGCGATCACCGCCGCCTCGCGCCGTTGTGGGAGCTGCTGGCGGAGACGTACCCGGACAACGTGTTGCGGCCGGCGTCCGCGGCGGCGCTGGACCGGTGGCGGGCCCGCGGCGTGCACCGGCGCTACCACCGCCGCATCGTGGAATGCCGCGACGGCTTGGTGGACATCAGCCCGTACCTGCTGGACGAGGGTGACGACAGCACAGCCCTCAACATCGACTCCACCGAGCTTGCCGCCCGGCTCCGCCGGGCCTCCGCCCGGGGCGAGAAGGGGGTCCCCGCGCCCCGCCGTGCGGTTCCCCTCGCGATGGCCCTGGGCAGCGACCGCGAGTCGGACGTGAAACAACTGATTGCGGTATCCGACGAACTGCGCGCAGCCGCATGACCTCGCACCTACCTGGAAGAGGGCGCCGTTCTCATCGAGGGCGAATCGATCGCGGCCGTTGGGCCGCGTGCGGAGATCGAGGAGCGGGCCGGGGCCGACGTGCCCCGGTTCGAGTTCGGCGGAACCGTCTTGCCGGGGCTCATCGACGCCCACGTTCACCTGGCCTTCGACGGCGGGCCTGATCCGGTGTCCACCCTCCAGGATTCGACGGATGAAGCCCTGTTCGAGGACATGCGGCGTCGCGGCGAACAGCTCCTGCACAGCGGCGTCACCACGGTCCGGGATCTCGGTGACCGCGGCGGCCTGGCGCTTCGTCTGGCTGCGGAGATCAACGATCGCCGTACGGCGGGACCGAGGATCGTCTCCGCGGCCACCCCGGCGACCACCGTGGGTGGGCACTGCCACTTCCTCGGCGGCGAAGTCTCCGGCGAGACCGAGATCCGCGACCTCGTACGGCGCAACCTCGCGGCCGGGGCCGGGGTCATCAAGGCGATGGTCACCGGTGGCGGTCTGACGAAGGACGGCCCCAAGAGCCATCAGTCGCAGTTCACGGCGGAGGAACTGGCCGCTCTGGTCGAGGAAGCCCACAAGGCGGGCGTGCCCGTCGCGGCCCATGCCCACGGTGCCGACGGCATCGCCTCCGCCGTCGAGGCAGGCGTCGACACCATCGAGCACTGCACCTGGATGTCGAGCGATGGCCTGGACTTCCGGCCCGACGTAGTCCAGCAGATCATCACGAAAAACATCACCGTCTGCCCGGCCGTAAGCCCGCACTGGCAGATACTCCCGCGCTTCTTCGGCGAGGAGCGAGCCAGCTCGATGTTCGATCTGGTGCGGCAGATGGCCGATGCCGGGGTCCGCCTGATCGCAGGGACGGACGCAGGCGTGCAGCGCGCCGGCTTCGACGGGCTTGTTCAGGCCCTGTCGTTCTCCTCGCACCTGGGTCCGCCGAACGCCACGATCATCGACATGGCGACCTCACAGGCTGCCGCCGCCCTGGGCCTGGGCGACATCACGGGGAAGGTCGCTCCCGGCTACCGCGCGGATCTCCTCCTGGTGGACGCGGTGACCCGCTCGGTGATCTCTCCGCACTGAGCGGAGTCCAGGCCGTGTTCGCCTCCGGCCAGCGCCACGAGCCAAACGGCACGCGGCAGTAGGAAACGCACGCTGGTGCCCTGTTTCCCGACCCTCGCGGGTCCGGGAACAGGGCACTGGCTAGGCCGCCGCCACAGGCCCTGACCGCCACAAGCGTGAACCGGAGGGGAGGGGGCCTGCGGGGCCGCGCCGGCCTCCCCAGGCGCGGGTGCCGGGCAGCTGCGAGGGGGTTGGTCAGCGCCGCCGGAGGGGAGGAGTGCAGAGCAGGTCTTTGAGATTGCCGTCGTCGAGGCAGACGCGTACGAATGCGGCTCCTCCGACGACGTCGGCCGGCACGGTGAAGCGGTAGCTCTTGGTGTTGCCGCACGCCGTGTCGGAAGAGACGGAGCCGGCCGAGCCGATCTTGTTGTCGTGGGCGTCGTAGGTGTACGCCCAGGTGCGCCGGCAGTATGCCTGACCGGCCGCGCTCACCGACTTGTGCGTCCCCGTCACCTCGATCGATCGGTTGTACCAGGTGACCGTGCCCTTCGTCCATGTGTTCCCGACGGGGACGTGGAAGGTGGTGGGCAGGCTGGCGCCGGTCTCTGCGCCGGCGGCGGTTTGTGCGCCGGCGGCGGGAACGCCCAGCAGGGTGCCCGCGATGAGCACGGCGGAACCGAGGGCGGCGGCGAGATGAGTCCTCATGCGATCTCCAGGTTGGGGTGAGCCGGTTGCGGCTTCACATCCTGGGCGGGTAGACCGCCTGTGGCCTACCTCTTAAGTCACGGCTTAAAGGGGGGGAGACGTCCGGCGCGGCGCCTCGCGCACCTGGCCCCCATTATCCGGTGGCAGCCGTCCAGGGCGGCGCCCACCAATCTGGCGCGGCGGCACCCCCGGGGTTTCACGGTTCCCTCAGAACGCCGGTCCGCAGCAGGGCCAGGCCAAGGGGGGTGATGAAGTGCAGTACGGACCCGCCTCGGCGGCTGGTGGTGATGAGGTCCGTGTTCCGCAGCACTCTCGCGTGCTGACTGGCCGCTGCAGCCGTGACGTTGAGGCGGCGGGCCAGTTCGCTCGTCGTGCAGCCTTCCGCTGTCACATGCAGGGCGGCAGCTCGCGTGCGGCCGAGCAAAGACTCCAGGTCCCGCACGGCGGAGCCGTCGGCTTCTGCCGGTTCGCTGCCGGTCAGCGACCGGCGCAGAGCTGGCACGGTCAGTCGGGGAGGCTGGGCGGGATCGAGCGGGTCCCACAGAAAGCTCACCGGGTGTTTCGAGAAGACCGTGGGCGTGATGATCAGTCCCCTTCCCTGGAGACGCACCTCAACTCGGCGCGGGTAGGGAGCTTCGAGCACCGGTGGACGCCAGCGGACCAGCGGTGCGCAGATCGAACGCAGCAGCAGATCGATGCCGCCCTCCAACATCAGGTTCGCGCAACGGGTGGACAGCGCGACCAGTTCGGACCGCCCTCGATGCCAGTAGGGCTCCACGGTCAGCCGATGGCAGGCGCGCACGGCCTCGGCGAGCTGCTGTCGCGCCTCGCGGTCGCCCTCAGACACCTGCCTGGCCCATGGCAGGTGGCCGGGGTGGAAGTCGAGACCCTCGAACTCGCGCCGCAGCCGGGACACCGGCGCGTGCAGCAAGTTGTCCACGGCGTGGTCCAAAGAGGGCACATCGCCCATCAGTGCCAGCAGATCAAGCCCCGGACCGCGCACCGGAACCAGGCACGTCAGGGGACGCGTGTCCGCTCCCATCCGGCCCGCGACCGCTGACCGCCACGTGCGGAAGTGCGGAAGCTCCCGGTTCTCCCTCAGCAGCTCCAGGCTGTAGTAGACCTCCGCTGCGACGCCGATCGTTGCGGCCACCCGTGTCCGGGCGAGGTCTTCGGCCGTGAAGTGAATGCGTAACACCGACCGGCCCCCTGCGTCGAAGTTGAGCGCGTGAGCGCACCCCCAGCATGCCCCAACCCGCCGCGCTCGATGCGGCATTCAGGCGCAGGCCGCGCCCGCTTACTCACTGAGCCTTTGCCAACCTCAGTTTGAGCAGGTCAGGTGGAAGGTGAGGACAGCTTGGACGTGGCTGGGATTCGGGTGGTGCTGCAGCGGAGTTTCCGCAGCAGGCGCCAGGTCTTCAAGGTCGCCATGGCCTGCTCGCCGAGGGCCCGGATGCGGGCGTGCGCGGCGTTGACCGCGCGTTGACCTGTAGAGAGCCGGTCCCACCGGCTGCGGCAGGGCACCCGCACGGTGCCGCCCGAGCCCTGATAGCCCTTGTCCGCCCAACAGGCCAGGCCCGCCTCGGTGAGGGCGTCGATGATGCCATGTGTTCGGGCGGCCTTGATGTCGTGCACAGCGCCGGGCAGGGCGGGCGAAGCCGCGGGCAGGATCTGGCAGCCGTGGACCGCGGGGTCCCTGCCCGGTCAGGGCAGGGACTTCGCCGTGTCGCACACCGCCTCCGCGAAGGCGCGGACCAGCGCGCTCTCGGCGGCGGTGAGCCACATCAGCCCGTATTCCATCGGCCAGCCGTCCCGGAAGGGGACGAAGGCGAGGCCGGGCCGGGAGACGTACGGCTCGGCGCCCATGCTCACCAGGGACACCCCCTCCCCGGCCGCGACCCGCGCCAGCACCTCCGCCCAGAAGGTGGCCGGCCTGTCCCGCGGGATCGGGCGGCCGGAGGGCGTGCTGCGCGGTTAGCGGTGGTCGAGCCACGCCTGCGGGATGGCGTCGCCGACGAGCGGGATCATGACCGCGTCCGCATAATCCTCGACGCTCAGCGAGTCGCGCTTCGCGAACGGATGCCCGGACGGGACGATCATCCCGCGCCGCTGGGACAGCGCCACCGGGCCGATCGTGATGTCGGGCTCGTCGACGGGGAATTCCGTCACCTGGAGATCGACCACGCCCTCCCGCAGCGGACCGAGCGGGTCGGCGAGCTGGATCTCGCGCATACGAACCTGGCAGTCCGGATGGCCGGCCTCGAACACCTGGGAGGCCACGAGCACGGCGTCGGCGGCTGCCGGTGGGCAGGCACCAGTTCGTCAACGGAAGCGGGCGCCGGCCGGTGTGAGCGCCACCCGGCGGCTGGCGCGCTGGAACAGCAGCAGGCCGAAGCGGCGCTCCAACCGCTGCACGGTCTGACTCACCCGCCCCTGGGAAATCCCCAGCCGCTCGCCGGCGCGACCGAAGTGCAATTCCTCGGCAAGCGTCAGGAACACCTCGATCTCGTGCCGCCGCGCCGTTGAAGACGCCGTCGTCACCGCGGCGGGGGTTGTTGCGGATCTGCTGGACGCGGTCGTGGAGGCGGAAGGGGGCGCCTTCGCTGTATGTCTCCGGCTTGTCGTCGGCCGGCGGGCTGAGGCGTTCTTGCAGCCGGAGGCTGAGGTCGATCGTTCCGGCGACGTTCTTCTTCGCCGGGCACAGCACTTGGCTGGCCCCGGGGGGTGACCGGCGTGCCGGATGACACCTCCCCGTGCCGGCCGACAAGATCCGAAAGGAGGCCCTACGGCCGCCCCGCGCGTATGCGGCACAGCGTGTCCGTGAACGCCTGCACCCGGGACGTGAAGCCGTCGCGGCGCCAGATCAGGCCGTAGTCGATGGGCGGAGCGTCGCAGAACGGGACGTAGGTGAGGCCGGGGCGGCCGTGGTAGCGGGCGGCGAGCAGCGACGCGACGGAGATGCCGCGGCCGGAGGCGACGAGCGGGGGGACTTCCAGCCAGTACACGAAGGTGGGGCCCCGGGGGATCGGCTTGCCCTGCGGCGTCTTGCTGGGCCAGATGTACTCGCGCCAGTACGGCGGGCTGTCGCCCGTGACGCCGATCAGCGGGGCGCGGGCCAGGTCCTCCACGGAGACCGACTCCTGCCGGGCGAACGGGTGGTCTGCGGGCACCATCATCGCCCGGGTTCCCGAGAAGATCACCGAGCCGGCCACCAGGTCGGGCTCCTCCACCGGGAACTCGGTGAGCTGCAGATCCACCACGCCGGCGCGCAGCGGGCCGAAGGTGTCGTAAAGCGGGATCTCCTGGATCTCGACCAGGCAGCCGAGGTGGGTGCGGCGAAAGGCCTCGGCGGTCCGCAACACCATGTCGCCCGCCCACGCCGAGGAGAAGCCCACGCGCAGCGTGCCGGTGATGCCCTTGCCGGTCGCCAGTGCCTGCGCGACCGCCTCCTGGATCTCCTGGTGGGCCGGGGCCAGGCCGTCGTACAGGCGCTGCCCCGCCGGGGTCAGGGTTACCTTGCGGCTCGTACGGGCGAAGAGCGCGACGCCCAGGCGGCGTTCGAGCCGGCCGACGATCTGGCTCACCCGGCCCTGGGCGAGCCCGAGCCGCTCGGTGGCGCGGCGGAAGTGCAGCTCCTCGGCTACGGCCAGAAAGGCCTCGATCTCATGCCGCTCCAGCATCGCTGATCACCCCCGTGCCCCGCCCCGTGAAACCGACTGGTGAGCTTCGCGCACCGATCGTAGAGCAGGTCGCTCTCGTTCCGGCAGGCGTCGGCAGACAGCATGTAAGCCATGCCTATGGACAACGAGCTCTACGACTACAGTCCGATCACCGAGCGGGAGCCCTTCAGCTGGCCCGGCGGTGCCCGGGTGGCGTTCTACGTCGGGCTGAACATCGAGCACTTCCAGCTCGGCACCCCCTCGACCAGTCTGAACGAGGCAACCGCCGCGCTCGTCCCGGACCCGCTGAACCACGGCTGGCGCGAATACGGCGTCCGGGTGGGCATCTGGCGCGTCATGCAGGCCCTCGACCGGCACGGCGTACGCGCCAGCGCGCTGCTCAACTCCGCCGTCTGCGAGCACTATCCGCAGATCGTCGAGGCCGGCCTGGCCCGTAAGTGGGCGTGGCTCGCGCACGGCCGCGACAACTCCACCCTGCAGGCCGGGATGACGGAGGAGGACGAGCGCGGCTATCTCACCGACGTCGTCGAGACGATCGAGAAGGCCACCGGGCAGCGGCCGCGCGGCTGGCTCGGCCCGGCGCTCACCGAGACCTTCCGGACGCCGACGCTGCTTGCCGAGCTCGGCCTCGGTTACGTGCTCGACTGGACCAATGACGATCAGCCGTACCCGCTGAACATCCCTGGCATGCTGAGCGTGCCGTACTCGGTCGAGCTCAACGACCTCGGACTCTTCACCATGCACGGCATGACCGGGCCCGATGTCGTGCAGCTGGTCAAGGACCAGGTCGACCAGCTGCACGATGATTCGGCCGCCGGCGGCCGGGTGATGGCGCTGGCGCTGCATCCGTTCGTCATCGGTCAGGCGTTCCGGACCAAGTACCTCGACCAGGCGCTGGAATACGTCGTGAACCACCCGGGCGTGTGGACGGCCACCAGCGACGAGATCGCCGAGCACTACGTCCGTACCTTCACGGGCAGACCGTGACCGGGCAGGCGGTCACCGCGAAGGCCGTGGCCGAGCGGCCGCGAGCCACATCGCCCTGGCTGACGATCACCGTGCTCTGCTTCGGGCAAGTGATGATCGTCATCGACCAGAACATCGTCAATGTCGCCCTCCCGACCGTGCAGCGCGGCCTCGGCTTCTCCGCGGAGAACCTGGTCTGGGTGGTCAACGCCTACGTCGTCCCGTTCGGCGGGCTGCTGATGCTCGCTGGCCGACTCGGTGACCTGATCGGGCGCAAGCGGGTTTTCCTCGTCGGCGTCGCACTCTTCAGCGCGGCCTCGCTGCTCTGCGGATTCGCGACCGGCGAGGCCACGCTGATCGGCTTCCGGTTCCTGCAAGGCGTCGGCGGCGCGATCGCCTCGGCCTGCATTCTTGGCATGGTTGCGACCCAGTTCACCGACGCGCGCCGGCAAGCCCAGGCCATCGGCGCCTACAGCTTCGCCTCCGCGGGCGGTGGCACGGTCGGGCCACTGCTCGGCGGCGTCCTGACCGACCTGCTCAGCTGGCACTGGATCTTCTTCATCAACGCACCGATCGGCGCGGCGGTCATCGCCGTCGGCCTTCGTACGATCCGTAAGGACGAGTCGCAGGGCCTGGACAAGGGCACCGACTTCCTCGGTGCCGCCCTGGCCACGGCCGGCATGATGCTGCTCGTCTACACCATCGTCGACGCCGAGCAGGCCGGCTGGGCCTCCGCCCGGACCCTGCTGCTCGGCGTGTTCGCCCTCGCGCTGCTCGCCGGATTCGTCGTACGGCAGGCCCGCGCCGAGCGGCCGCTGCTGCCGCTGCGGCTGTTCCGCTCGCGGCGGCTGACCGCGGCGAACGCCGTGCAGTTCATGGTGATCGCAGGCATGTTCGGGCTGCTGTTCTTCGGGACGCTGTATCTGCAGCAGGTGCTTGGCTACAGCGCGCTCGCGGCGGGGCTCGGCTTCATGCCGGTCGCCGCTGTCATCGCGGTGATCTCGCTCGGCCTCTCGGCCCGCCTGATCATGAAGTTCGGGCAGACGCCGCTACTGTACCTGGGGCTCGTCCTGATCACGGCGGCCTTCGTGCTGCTGTCGTTCAGCCGAGCGGACGGCACGTACGCGGTGGACTTCCTGCCCGCGTCCCTGCTGATGGGCATCGGTTTCGGCCTGGCCGCGCCCGCCATGATGGGGCTCGGCATGGCCGCCGTCGCCCCCGAGGAGTCCGGCATCGCCTCCGGCCTGTTCAACACCACGCAGCAGATCGGCGGCGCCATCGGCCTCGCCGTGATGAGCGCGGTCGTCACCGCCCGTACGAGCGGCCTCGAAGCGGGCAGCGCGGACAGCTTCGGATCCGGCGGCGAGGCCGCCAGGTCCGCGCTGCTCGAGGGCTATCACGCGGCCTTCCTGACCGCCGCCGGTTTCGTGGCGGCGGCCCTTGTCCTCGCCCTCGTGCTGCTGCGGGGAACTTCTGGAACTACCTCAAGGAGCCACTCATGACCACCCCCACGCGCACCCCCGCCCCCATCCCCCGCACCAGCCGCGAGATCCGCCTGGCCTCGCGGCCCACCGGCGCCCCCGGCGCCGAGAACTTCGACCTGGTCCACGCCGACATACCGGCGGACCTGGCCGACGGCGAGATCCTGGTCCGCAACGACTGGATGTCGGTCGACCCGTACATGCGCGGCCGGATGACCGACGTCCCCTCCTACATCCCGCCGTTCCAGCTCGGCGTCGCGCTCGAGGGCAGCGCGGTGGGCGAGGTCGTCGCCTCCCGGGCGCCGGCGGTCCCGGCCGGCGCCACGGTGTCGCACTTCGCCGGGTGGCGGGAGTACCCAGTGCTGGACGCCGCCGCGGTCTCCGTGGTCGACACGGCGCTCGCCCCTGCCGAGGCGTACCTGGGCGCGCTGGGAACCACCGGTCTGACGGCGTACGCCGCCCTCACCGAGGTCGCGCCGGTGCAGGAGGGCGACGTGGTGTTCGTCTCCGCCGCGGCCGGCGCCGTCGGCAGCGTGGCCGGGCAGCTGGCCCGCCGCCTCGGCGCCGCGCGGGTGATCGGTTCGGCGGGCGGCCCGGCCAAGACGGCCAAGCTGCTCGACGACTTCGGCTTCGATGCGGCCCTGGACTACAAGGCCGCCCCCATCGCCGAGCAGCTGGCGAAGGCGGCTCCCGAAGGCATCGACATCTACCTCGACCACGTCGGCGGCGACCACCTGGAGGCGGCCATCGACGCCGCCCGCCCCGGCGCCCGCTTCGCCTTGATCGGCGCGATCAGCGCGTACAACGCCACCGCCCCGGTGCCGGGCCCGACCAACCTTTTCCAGGCGTACACCAAGGAGCTCAGCCTGCGCGGCCTGCTGGTGAACTCGTACTTCCGCCTCTTCCCCGACTGGATCAAGCAGGGCGCCGCTTGGCTGGCCGATGGCACCCTGCACACCGAGCAGACCGTGGTGCACGGCCTCGACCATGCCCCGGCCGCGTTCCTGGGCGTCCTCAGCGGCGCGAACACTGGCAAGATGCTCGTCCGCCTGGACAGCAGCGGCGCCAAGTGAGCGGCCAAGTGTGGGGGGTGAGGGAGGGGGAGGGGGAGGGCCCTCTCTGTCAGCCTTGGGTGAGACGTCCCGCTCTGCGGGGTTAGCCTGAGAGGGCACGACAGGAGAACCGCCCCATATGCCAAGCACTGAGCCCGTCGGGTCCGACCCCGCGCCGAGGCCGAAGCGCCGTACCTTCACCTCGGAGTACAAACTGCCGGCGGTGCAGGTGATCCGGCGCAGCAGTACGCCGGGCGAGGACGCGCCCAGTGCGTGTCCCCGTTCCCGCCACCCCAGGGCGAGCGCGTCGACCAGGACCGCGGTTCCGGTCGGTGTGCGGAAAGTGGTCTCGAGTACCAGCGTGTCCGCCACGTACAGCCGACTGACCTCGCTGGAGCCGCGGGGGCGGCCGAACGGCAGTCCGACAGCAGGGCGTAGTCACCGATCGGTCGGGTGCTCATGGCCCGGCTCCGGCTTCGGTGTCCATCGGGCCGCGGTCGCGCGTCGCAGCAGGACCGCGGTGAATTGCTGGGAGGTTCCCCACGGGGTGCGGTGGTCCTCCCCTGCCGTGTCGATCAGCTGAAAGCCGGGGAACTGGGCGGCCAGCTCGGCGTGGGTGTAGCGAACGATCGGCAGGCCGCTGCACGTGGTGGGGCCGTCCGGGCCGAACGTCGCCACGACGAGCCAGCCGCCCGGTTGCAGAGAACGCCGCAGCGATGTCAGGTAGTCGGCGCGCTCTTCCGGTTCGGTGAGGAAGTGGTAGACGGCTCGGTCGTGCCACAGCGCGTAGGTTCGGCCCATGTGCAGGTCGAGTACGTCGGCGACGGTCAGGACGACGTCCGCGCCCGCGGGGCCGAGCCGGTCCCGGACGGTGCGCAGGGCGGTGACCGAAAGGTCGACTGCCGAGAGGTCGCGGTAACCGCGTTCCACCAGATGGTCCACCAGCGTCGACCATCCGGCTCCTACATCGATGATCGGTTCGTCGCGTCCGAGCCCGGTCCGGTCGACGAGGCCGAGAGAGAGCCCTGGGACCGACTGCCACCAGGAGACTCCGTCGACGTCCTTGCCGTGATGGACCTCTTCCCAGAACGTCGTGCGGGCTGATGCGTCCTCGGGGCGCGCCGTGCCGTGGGTCATGGCTTCGACAGTAGACCCCCGGGGGTCGGTCAGCAGTGGCGGACGAGTGACGTCACCGTTCCGTCATCACTGATCAGACCTGCACCGAGCCAGGTCACCGCTAGCGTGGAGTGCATGGCTCAGCCGATGGATCCCGATCGGTCACCGAATCCCCTCGGTGCCGTCGCCGCCCTCGTCGACGGCGGTGACATGGACTGCGGCAGCGGTCTGCTGCTGCTGATCACCCGTGCGATGAGGCGCCTGGAGCCCGGGCAGCTGCTCGGTGTGCGCAGCGCGGAGGTCAGCGTGGTCACCGATCTGCCGGCCTGGGCGGACCTCGTCGGGCACGATGTGGTGACCGAGTTCGCCGAGTCGGCCGAGGGGCCGTGGTGGTTCGCGGTGAGCAAGGCAGGTGCGTCCACGGGCTCGGACACGGTCTTCAGCCTGGGCGAGCGGACGCCGGTCGGCCGACGACTGTGGATCTATACCAATTTCAACTGCAATCTCGCCTGCCGCTACTGCTGCGCCGAATCCTCTCCGAAGGCCGTCGCCCGGCGCTTCGATCCCGCCGTCGCCACGGCGGCCTTCGCCGAGTTCCGCTCCCAGGGTGGCCGCGAGGTGTTCTTCACCGGCGGTGAGCCGTTCATGCACCCCGAGCTCGGTGCACTGGTGGCCGCCGGCTCCGGACTGGATCGCACGGTTCTGACGAACGGGATGATCTATGCCAGGGGCACCCGCCGCGACACCCTGGAGAATCTGGACCGTGATGTGGTCCTGCAGATCAGCCTCGACTCGGCCACGCCCGCACTGCATGACCGGCAGCGGGGCGCCGGCTCGTGGTCGAAGGCGCTGGACGGCATCGCGCTGGCCCGCTCGCTCGGGTTCCGGGTGCGTGTGGCCGCCACGTTGTACGACGAGGACCCGCAGGGCGTGGCCGCTCTGCACCGGCGCCTCGACGATGTCGGGATCGCGCCCGAGGACCGGGTCATCCGCCCGGTGGCCCAGGAGGGTTTCGCGACTGAGGGAGTGCACGTCTCCCTCGAGAGCCTCGAGCCGGAGCCGACTCTCACCGCGGACGGCGCCTGGTGGCACCCGGTGGCCGTGACCAACCCGCATCTGCGCATCGCCGACGCCCCGCTGCCGCTCGCCGAGGTCTTCGGCGTGGTGCGCGACACCCTCGCCGTACAGGACGCGGCGGCCCGGGCGGGTCGTGAGGTCTTCCGCTGTGCCTGAGCGGGCTCACTGGTCCACCCCAGACGAAGGAGGCACCGATGACGACCGTATCCGGGGGGAAGAGTCCCGTCCGCTGGCTCTTCGCCCCAGCGGTTGAGGACGTCCCCCGCGGACAGGCCGCCGCCGCGGTCTTCCTCCGCGTCCTGCTCGGCCTGATGTGGCTCGACAACGTCGCGTGGAAGCGACCCCCGGACTTCGGGGAGGAGTCCGGCCGCGGGCTTTTCCACTTCACGTCCCTCGCGGTGAGCGATCCGGTGTTCCCCCCGTACAGCTGGGTCGTGGAGCATCTCGTGCTGCCGAACATCGAGGTCTTCGGCTGGGGCGTGCTGGTCGTCGAGACCGCGCTCGCGGTCATGCTCCTGACCGGCGCCTGGGTAAGGGTGGCCGCCGCGCTCGGCGTGGCCCAGTCACTGGCCATCGGCCTCTCGGTCGCCTTCGCACCGAACGAATGGCCATGGTCCTACATGCTGATGATCGGCGCCCATGTGGCCATCCTGTTCTCCTCCGCAGGTCGGATGTTCGCCGTCGACGCGGTGCGGTCCGGGTTCCCCGCCCGGCGTCTCGCAGCGATCTGGGGTGCGGTCGCCGTCGTTGTGGGTGTGTACAGCGTGGTGCGCTCGGCGGGGGATCCTCTCGCCCCGCTCGGCCCCGGGCTGCGCTGGGCCGACCTGTCGCTCGGCCTCGGCCAGTACAACCTGGCCGGCGGTGTGGTGCTGGTGGTGGTCGGCGTACTGCTGCTGGCCGCCGCACGCGGCGGCACGGCCCTGCTGGGACGAGCAGCGGCAGTCGTCGGCTTTGCGGCCGCCCTGTCCCTCTTCGCCCAGATCGGCTTCACCGACCCGTTCCTGGGCGGCACCGCGACATCGGCGGCCTTCCTGTTGTCCACGACTGTGGTCGCCCTGGCGGTCGCCGGCGCTCGGCACCGATCCTCACCCGGCGACTGATCTCGAGCGCGCCATCACCATCCGCCGGCGGTAAGGGAGAGCAATGGCCAGGAACCAACCGTTGACCCGTCGCACCTTCCTCCTCGGCACCGGTGGGACGCTGGTGCTGAGCGCCTGTGGCGGCGGAGGCGGAGGTGGTTCGGATGCCCGACAGCTCGGGATCTCGGCCATCCCCGACCAGGACCCCGAACTCCTCAACCGCCTCTACCCGGCGGTTGCCGAACGGTTCGCGGACGCCACCGGCCTCCGGGTGGCCTACCGGCCGGTCACCGACTACACCGCTGTGGTGCGTGCCTTCGAGATCGGCGAGATCCACCTGGCCTGGATGGGCGGACTCACCGGCGTCCAGGCACGCGTACGCGTTCCCGGTGCCACAGCCATCGCACAGCGTGACATCGATGCCGACTTCCACAGCGTCTTCATCGCCGGCGCCGACTCCGGTCTGCGGGCCTTCGACACGATCGACGGATTGCGCTCTCTCGCCGGGCACACGTTCACCTTCGGCAGCGAGACGTCCACCTCGGGCCGGCTCATGCCGCAGTTCTTCATGCGCGAGGCAGCGCTCGAACTGAGCGATCTGCGAGGAACACCGGGCTTCTCCGGTTCGCACGACGCCACCATCGAGGCGGTCGCCACCGGCAGCTTCGAGGCCGGGGCCGTCAACGAGCAGGTCTGGAAGGCGAGCGCCGCGGCCGGCGAGATCGACCTGAGCGGGGTGAGGGAGTTGTGGCGCACCCCCGGCTACGCCGACTACCACTGGTTGGCACGGCCGGATCTCGACGAGACCTTCGGGGCCGGCACCGGGCGGAAGGTGCTCGGCCTGCTTCTGAACCTCGACCCCCGGGACTCCGAGGACGCGGAGATTCTCCGGCTCTTCGGAGCGCGGTCGTTCGTCCGGGCCCAGAACTCCGCCTACGACCGCATCGAGGATGTGGCCCGCGACCTGGGGCTGCTGAAGTGAACGCCTCGCCCGTGCTCCGGCTGTGCGGGGTCGGGCACCGCTACGGTTCCAACGAGGCGCTGCGCGATCTCGACCTCACCGTCCACGCCGGTGAACGCGTGGCGGTTCTCGGCACCAGCGGCGCCGGGAAGAGCACGCTGCTGGCCCTGCTCAACGGGTCCCTGACGCCGACCACGGGCACTGTGGAGGTCTTCGGCCAGAACCCGGCGCTGCTGTCGGCCTCACGGCTTCGGCTGCTCCAGCGGCGCATCGGCACGGTGAGCCAACGCCTCGCGCTGATCGAACAAGTCCGGGTCCTGCACAACGTCAACGCGGGCAGGCTCGCTCAGTGGAGTACGCCGCGCGCCCTGGCCTCGCTGGTCTGGCCCCGATCACTGGACGTCGTGCGGGACGCGCTCGCCCGTGTCGACCTGAGCTGGGCGCTCCACGAGCGCACCGAACGCCTCTCCGGCGGCGAGCGGCAACGGGTGGCGATCGCCCGGCTTCTGGTGCAGGAGCCGGAACTGGTGGTGGCCGACGAGCCCGTCTCCGGTCTCGATCCCGTCCGTGCGGCACAGACCCTCGGTCTGCTCGGAACGTCGTCGTCGCAGGTGCGCACGCTCGTGGTGAGCCTGCACCAGCCGGCACTGGCCCGGGAGCACTGTGCCCGCATGGTGGGTCTGCGCGACGGCCGGATCGTTCTCGACGATCTTGTGGCCGGCGTGAGTGATGCCGCCCTGCACGATCTCTACGCACTCTCATGACGCTCCCTCGTGTCCGCTCGCTGACAGCGCCGGCCGCCGGCCGGCGCGAGCGGAAGGCCGTGAGCGGGCGACGGGTGACCTTCCGCAAACTGGCAGGACTGGCAGCGTTCACGGGTCTGCTGATATGGGCCGTCCATCGCGCCGTGCCGCCGGGTGGCGCGCTGGTCAACCGAGGCGGGCTGCGTCTCCTCGACGATCTGGCAGCGACCGCACTCCATCCCTCCCTCGAGGCCGAGTTCCTCGGCGTGGCACTCGAAGCGACCGCCACCACGCTGGCCTTCGCCCTGCTCGGGACGGCCGGAGCACTGGTCATCGGCCTGATCGGCGGGCTGATCCTCAGCGACGTGGCGTGGGGGAGTTCCCCGCCTTTGCCGATTCGTGCGGGTCGACTTCTGCTCCGGGGCCTGCTGGTGACGGTTCGCTCGGTCCACGAGCTGGTGTGGGCGCTGTTCTTCGTCGGCGTCTTCGGCCTCGACCCGCTCGTCGCCGTGCTGGCCCTCGCCCTGCCCTTCGGCGCGCAGAGCGCCCAGGTCTTCGGCGAGACCTTCGACGCCGCGCCCGACTCGGCGCTGCGTGCGCTGCGCGCCCTCGGCGCCCGCCGTGGTTCCGCGTTCGCCTACGCCCTTCTGCCCCGCACGGCGCCGTTGCTGCTGTCCTACTCCTTCTACCGTCTGGAGTGCGCGCTGCGGTCGGCGGTCGTGCTGGGGATCGCGGGTGTGGGCGGCCTGGGATTCGAGCTGATCGTGAGTCTGCAGTCCCGCAACTGGAACGAGGTCTGGACGCTCGTCGCAGCACTGCTGCTGCTCGCGGCGGCGGTCGAGCTGTGGAGCAACCGCGTCCGCCGCGACGTCGCGGTGGTGACCTGCGCCGACTGGTCGGTCGGGCGCGAGCGCACCCGCGACGAGGGTCGGACGCCGCGCGGTCTTTCCCGCTCGACCCGCTGGTCCCTGGCCATGATGCTGCCGGCGGTCGCGGCCGCGTGGTGGTGGGTGGGCCTGTCGCCGGCCGGCCTCGTCTCGGCCCGCAGCCGGGATCTCGGCAGCCGGCTGGCCATGGACCTCTGGCCGCCCGCGTTCCCCGCGGGTGGTGGGCGGGTGCTCGTGGACGCCGTCCTCGACACGTTGAGCATGGCCGTCCTCGCCATGCTCGTGGCGATCGCGATCACTCTGGTCGTGGGCCCCTGGGCCAGCCGCCCGCGCGCCGACCGGCACGCCTCCGCGACCGTGGCCCGGACAGGCGTCTGGGCGGTGGCCCGGCTGCTGCTCCTGGTGCTGCGGTCGGTCCCCCCGACCGTGTGGGCCGTCGTGGCACTCCTGGCCCTCTTCCCAGGCGTACTGCCCGGCGCGTTGGCGCTGGGGGTCTACACCGGCGGCATCCTCGGCAGACTGGTCGCCGAAGCCTGGGAGACCATGGACCTCCAGCCACGGGATTCCCTGCGCAACGCCGGCCTGCCCCGGACGGTCTCAGCCATGCTCGCCGTCGGGCCACCGTCCGCCCATCACCTGGTCACCTACACGCTCTACCGATTCGAGATCTGCGTGCGCGACACCGCCATCGTCGGCGTCGTCGGCGCCGCGGGCCTGGGCCGACTCCTCAGCGAACGTCTTGCGGCGTTCGACTTCCCGGTCGTCGCCGGCATCCTGCTGGCGTCACTGGCACTCAGCCTCACCGTCGAGGTTCTCGGCCGCCGACTGCGACGCGCCCTGCGGGCCTGAAAGTTCGTCATGCCGAAGGTCGAGCTGTACGCAGCGATCCGGTGTGACCTCGCGTGAGTCGGCGACCGACGGCCTCAAGCGGCTCGTTCCCGACAAACCTCCTCCGCGCCGGCCTGGGCCGCACACAAGAGAGCGGACCCATCACCTCCCCGACGCCCCGGAAACGTGACCGCAGCGATGCGGCCGCGCTCGACGTGCCTGACTGGACCGCCGCCGGATTCGTCGAATCGGTGGCACCCGGCTGTGCGGTGCCTCGACCCCATGGAGAGCTCATGCGCAAGGCAGTTCTCGCGGTGGCACTCGCCGCCGCCCTGTCCACCAGTGCCCCGGCACTGGCCGCCGACCCCGACCGGGACGACGGCGACCACCGCAGCCTGAAGGTGACCGGCCTGACCGTCGACCAGCGCCTGGTGAAGTTCCGCACCAGCGATCATGGCCTATGTCCCCCGTCACCAGCCATCAAGGTCGTACATGGTGAGGGGATCGACGAGATGGTCGTAGCGTTCGCGCCATCGCCGACCAGGCCCTGCCGGAGCCTGGACACGCGGTGAGGCGGCTGCGGCGCCGTAGCCGTCCCGCTCACTGGCCGAGGTCGGCCAGCAGGTCGCCCAGCACTGTCTCCTCCTCGATGCGCACGCCGAGTTCGGTGAGGGCCGCGGCCAGTTCCGGGTCCCACGCCGCGGTGGTCGGCGTGCCGGTCAGGGGCGAGGCCAGGGGGGTGTCGGCGACCGCGGTGCGGTAGTCGGCGGCCACGTAGCGCCAGGGGCGCCAGGGGACGCGGCGCAGCAGGGCGGAGGCGATACGAAGGCCGCCCCAGTCGAAGTCGCCGTGATAGCGCAGCGTGGTTCCGTGGGCGTGCAGGTGGCGCAGCAGGGTGAGGGCGGCGGCCGAGGGCTGGCCCTGGAGGCAGACCAGGGGCGGGCAGGACGCGCCCAGGGTGTCGGCCGCGGTGGCCAGGACGGCCGGGTTCTCGCAGACGTACGTGGTTCCGGGTGCTGTGCGCGGCGGGTGCCAGGTGAGCTGCCGTAGCGTCAGGGCCGCGGGTTCGCCCTCGTCGGCCGACCAGTCGAGGGCGGGGGAACCGCGCAGGCCCAGGGTCAGGACCGTGGAGGACAGGGCGTCCCTGAGAAGCCCGGCCGACGCCCATGCCTCGCGGCGCCACTCGGCTCCGCTGCCCTCCGGGAAGCCGGTCAGCGTGCGGACGCCGGACAGGACGAGGGTGGCGAGCGGGGTGCCGTCGTCGAGGGCGTGGGCGTCGCCGAAGGTGCCGGCGGCGAAGGCGGGAAGGGTCACGGCGGGCCCGGCCGGCAGCCGGCACAGGGCCTTGGCTGTGTCGCCCAGCAGGCTCTTCGCCGCCTGCGGGGTGCGGGCGAGCCGGCGCACGAGGCCGTCCGCACGCAGCCGCTCGGCCCAGTCGCCCAGGTCGGGCCTGTGGGTGTGGACGAGTTCGTCGAGCGGGGCGTACGCGTCCCGCCAGGCGCGCTCCTCCCGCTCCCGTACGTCGGCCAGCCGGGCGACGGGTCCGGTGAGGGCGGTGACGGCTGCGGCCAGGCCGTCGGGGCTGACGCCGGAGCGGCGCAGGACGGCGTCCACGGTGTCGAGACGGACGCTCAGCGCGTGTCCGGCGCCGGGGGCGCGGCCCAGCAGCCGTTCGGCGGCGGTCCGTTGCCCGGCGGTGGGGGCGCCCAGGGTGACCGGGCCGGTGAGGGGTTCGTCCCGTGCCATACGCCGGCGGACGCGATGGACCAGCCAGGCGAGGTCGGGGCCGCCGAGCAACCGGGTCAGACGTTCGCGGTCGACGGGTGCCACGGGCTGCCGGCGGGTGTCCCCGAGCCCGCCCGTGTGCCCGAGCCCGCCCGTGTGCCCGAGCTCGGTCGTATCCCCCCGCTCGCTCATGTCCACACCGTGTCCTCGCTCTCGGCCGTGTCCGCAGGTGCCCGCGAGCCGGTCTGTGCCGGGATGCCGCTCGTCGGGCGACCTGGTTCGCTGCCCCTGCCCCGGGCGGTGCCGTCCCACTCCCAGCGGGTCACCAGGACGGCCGGGATCTCGTCGACGCGGGAGAGCTGGACGATGGCGATACCGGGGACCTGCGGGTAGCAGGCCCATTCGCGTTCGGACGTCATCACCACGTCCAGGTCGAAGGCGTGCAGCAGGCCGAGGCACTTGGCGCGGGAGTCGTCGTCGACCCCGGCGAACGCCTCGTCCAGGGTGACCAGCCGCGGGGCATCGGGCGCGGCCGTGGCGTAGTGCGAGGAGGCCGCGGCGAACAACGGCACGCTCACGGCCAGGACGCGCTCGCCACCGGAGGCGGGGCCTGTGGCGGGAACCCATTTTCCGTGCTGGTGCCGCTCGACGCCGAACTCGTGCCAGGCGCGGTGGTCGAGGGCCGCGGTGAGCACCTCCAGCCAGCTGCCGGCCGTGTCGTCGGCCTGTCGGCGGGCGATCTCGGTCTGCAGGAACTCGCCGACCGCCGCCCGGTCCTCGGCCGTCCAGGCGTCGGCGGACTGCCGCAGCCGCTCGCGGACCTGGGCGAGCCCGGCCGGGGCCTTGCGCGAGGGGCGCCACACCAGGCGCAGCCTCATACCCGTGGAGGTGGGCCGTTCCTCCAGTTCGGCGTTCATGGCCCGCACCTGACGCTCGGCGGTGCCGATCAGCTCTTGCAAGGTGCCTGCGACCTCGGTGAGCAGATGGGTTTCGAGGATCTCGCGCTCGTGCGCGGACAGGATGCGGGTCAGCTCGGCGACCTCCGCGGCGAGGGCCTCGGCGAGTTCGGGGACGGCCCGCTCGCGGCCCTGGTAGACGATCTCGACAACCATGCCGTCCTCGACCATCCGGGCCGAGGCGCTGTGGCCGCCGCGGGAGAGGGCGTCCTGGAGCTTCTTGTACTCCTCGCTGAGCCGCTTCTGCACCCGCTCCCAGGCGCCGTCGGAGTCGTCCGTGCCGGACAGTTCGGCCTCGATGTTGCGGGCGAGGACGACGGCCGGGGTGGCGGCCCACGGCCCGGCGTCGAGCGGGGGTACGGCGGTCTCCGGCAGGGCGACGGACAGCAGGCCGGTGTTCGCGAACCGCTGGAGGGCGGCGATGGCCTCGGCGCGGGCCGCGGTCGCCTCGCGTACGTCCACCTCCAGGCGTTCGATGTGCCCCTGGGCGAGGTGGGCGCGCCGGTCCGCGGTGGTGTGGTCCTCGCGGGCCCGCCGCTGGTCGCCGGCGCAAGCGGCCAGCGCGTCGGCGGTGTCTGCGAGGCGTCGCTGGAGTTCCGCGACGGCGGTGCCGACGGTGGAGCGCAACGTGGCGTGGCGTTCCTCCGCGGCGGCGGTGAACCGGGCGGACTCCTCCGCACGCAGGGACAGTTCGGCCACCCGGGAGTCGGCCCGCTCGGTCTCGGCGCGCTCGTCGGCCAGCGCGCGCGCCGCGTCGACCCGTTCCCGCAGGGCGGGCCACAGGGCGGCGAGAACGGCGGTGTAGTCGGCCAGGGCCTGGCGGACGGCGGCCAGACCCGCCCGGCCCGCGGGCAGGTTCACCGCTGCGGCGGTCTCGGCGAGTTCGGTGGCGGCCTCGGCCTCCTGCCGGGCCACCGCCGCCAGTTCGGCCGCGCGTTCCTCGCGCCGGGCACGGGCCCGGTGCGCGGCGTCCGCGGCGGCGGCGGCGAGGGCGTGCGCATGGCGCAGGGCGGCGTCGTCGGGGACTGCGGCCAGCTCGGCGTCCAGGGTGCCGCGCCGCCGCTTCACGACGGCGCGCTCGGCATCGAGTCGGCTCATGTCGCCCGCCAGTTCGGTGAGTTCGTCGCGCAGGGCGGCGATCCGGGCGCGGCGCGCCTCCTCGCGGGCGCCCTCGCCGACGTACACGGCCGCCGGTTTCGACCAGCTGCCGGTCAGCGCGCCGACCCGGAAGCGGCCGTCGGCCGCCACCCAGGTGTCACCGGAGCCGCCGGAGCCGAGGCCCACGGCCGTCAGCAGCCGGGTCACGGCCTCCTCGCCCACCGCCAGTGCCCGTGCGTGGCCGTGGTCGACGGCGGGCCGCAGCGTGTCGGCGAGCGTGGGGCCGTTCAGGGGGGCGCCCGGCGACAGCAGAATGTCGTGGCCGTTCTCGTGGACGGCGGTGCCGTCCGGGCGCACCCAGGCGTCCAGCAGCCCTGAGGCTTCCAGTGCGGCCTCCAGACTCGCCCGTTCGCCAGCCGGGACGTGCTCGTGGAAGTCGACCAGCCGCCACAGTGGTGCGCCGGGCGCCTGCTCGCGGACGCCGGGCGTACGGGTGTGGGGTGCCGCCGGCCGGCGCTGGCCGCCCGCCTCCAGTTCGGCCAGCTCCCCCTCGGCCTCGGCGCGCCGGGCCCGAAGCGAGGCGCGTTCCTGTCCGAGAGCGGCCGTACGGTCGGCCAGGTGGGCCGCCCGCTCGCGGTGCACCTCACCCGCCCGTTCCCTCGCCGGATACGGCCCCTGACAGTGTGCCGTCCAGTCCTGCACGGCATCCAACAGCCCTGCCGGACCGGCGACGGCCAGCTCCTGGCAGCCGTCCAGATGCGCGCGGACGCGGGCCACGAGGTCCCGGCCCGCCTCGGCGGCCCGCTCCTCGGCCTCGGCCTGTCGCCCGGCGGTGTGGCCCACCTCGGTCTCTGCCTCGTCCAGCCGGCATGCGGCGCCACGGCGTTCGGCGGCGGCCTCGGCGGCGCGGGCCGCCAGCTCCTCCACGTGCTCGATGGTGCGGCGCCTGCGGGCCAACGACTCCCCGGCCGTACGCCGCAGTTCGGCCTCCGGCACACCGTCGGTGCGCAGTTCGCGGTCGAGACGGGCCGCCGCTGCCGCCTCCCGCTCGCGGGTGAGTGTGTCCGCGACCTGCTTCTCGGCCGCGTCGAGGCGTCGCCGGGCGGTTTCCAGGCGGCCGAGTGCCCGGGAGCGGGCCTGGGCCGCCTCGTCCCGGTCGGCCTGGGTGCGGGCCAGTTCCCCGGCGGTGCGGCGGGCGTCGGCCGCCGCCTGCTCCAGCTCCCGGGCGCTGCGCATCTCGGGGCCTTCGCGCAGGGCCGCCTCCTGCGCCTTCAGGCGGGTGGCGGTCTCCTCCAGCTCGGCGACCCGCTCGGCGGCCTCCTCCCGGTCCCGCTCGGCCTCCTCCCGCTCGGCGCGAGCCTGGGCCAGATCGCGGTGCAGCTGCTCGTAGCGGGCGTGCTCGCTGCGCGGCAGCCGGGCCCGGCGCCTGGTCGCGACGCGGGCGTAGCGGCGGTAGTGGTCCAGGAACGCGGAGGCGGCCCGCTCCGCCTCGGCGGCGGCCCGCAGCTCCTCCTTCTCCTCGTCCAGGGACCGGAACGCCTCGGCCACGTCCGCGACCACCGCCTGGTCCATCGGCGGCAGCGCCTCGGTCAGCGCCCGGGACAGGGCGGTCTCGTTGGGCCGCTTCGACAGCTGCGGCTGGCGCAGCTGGATGAGCAGGTCGACCAGAGCGGCGTAGCGTCGCTCCCCGAGGCCGAACAGCGCCTCGTCGACCGCCCTGCGGTACGCCGATGCCGTGTCGTACACCATGCCGCGTCCGGCGACCGCCTCAGCGAGCCGGTCCCGCGACAGCGCGGTGCCGGTGGCGTCCAGCAGGCTCAGCTCCTCACCGATGCGCTGGTCGGTGACCGCGTACCAGTGGCGGGCGATGCCACGGCCCGCGACCGCCTTCAGCCCGCAGGCGAGCGTGCGGAAGCGGGCCTGCCCGGTGTCGGTGTCGACGCGGCCGAACTCGATCCAGGTGTAGCCGAGCCTCTCGGGGTGCGGGTGCTCCCCTCCGAGCAGCAGGTTCCACTCCATCCGCTTGCCCGGGTCGGCGTCCGGCTCCACGCGGCGCGCCGACAGGTCGCCGTCGAGGAGGAAGGGGAGGGTGAGGGCCAGGACCTTGGACTTGCCGGTGCCGTTGTTGCCGCGCAGCAGCAGCCGGCCGTCGCGGAACCAGAACTCCTCGGTGTCGTAGTAGAAGAGGTCGACCAGGCCGATGCGCAGGGGTCGCCAGCGGCCGGGGGCGGGCTGGGGCAGGGCGGTCACGGCTGTGGAGCCTTTCGCTGGGAGGTCTTTCCTCGGGGGGTACGTTCGCCCGGCTCTGCTACGACGGTCTCCCCGACCGCGTACCGGGCGAGCGCGGGCAGCGGAGCCACGCCGTCGGGCGTGCGGGTGACCAGGGCGAGCGCGGTCAGCTTGGCCAGGGCCTGCTCGACCAGCTCCCCTTCCGCGCCGGGCTGCTTGGCGCTCTTGGACCAGAACCCGCCGTGCTCGACGGCCAGTTCCCGCAGCCGGTGTTCCAGCTCTTGGCGGCTCACCTCTCCGCCCGCCGCCGCGAGGTGCTCGGCGAGGAGCAGGGTGACGTGCCCGTGGGTGCCCTGTTCGGGCATCCGTACGTCGGTGAGGTCGTCGTGGGGGTCGACCATGGCGATGCCCTCGGCCCGTACCTCCGCCACCAGACCGGTCAGTTCGCCTACTCGGGCGGTGAGGAAGGCGCGCTGGCGGGTCAGGTAGGCGAGCTCCTCGTCGCTCAGCTCGTCGTAGTACAGCACCGGGTCGTCGAGGAGGCGGCGGGTGAGTCTCTGGCGGATCGCCCGGAACCGCAGCTCGTCGCTGTCCAGGGCGCTCTCCGCGGTGAGCAGGGCCAGCCGCTCCTCGAACGCCTCGGCGGTGATCGTCGACGGGCCGTGGCCGGCGGCGAGCAGTCCGGCCAGGACGCGGCGCTGGATGTCGTAGAGCACGTCGCCCGTCCCGCTGACGTAGGCGTCCTCCTCCCCGGCCACCCGCCGCAGTACGCCCTGGCGCAGCAGCAGCCGCACGACGGCGGCGAGGTCCAGGCGCTCGTCGCGCCGCTCCAGCGTGAACTCCACCCCGGCGGCGGACAGTTGCGGATCGGCGGCATCCAGCACCACTTGTTCGGCGAGGCGGCCGAGCGCGATCTGCGCCTCCCCGCGCTCCAGCGCGGCGAGCGCCAGGCACAGCAGTACGTAGCGGCGGCGGGTGAACGGCGCACCGGCGCGGGACGCCTCGCGCGCCGGGTGGGTGGCGTCGGCCAGGGTACCGGGCACCTTGCGCAGCCGGGCGGCCTCCGCGTCCACCCGCAGCGACCAGCCGGTGTTGCGGTCGAACCAGTCGCTCAGCTCGGCGGCGTACTGCCTGACCAGGCGGTAGGCGTCGGCGTCCGGGCCGTGCGCGAGCAGCAGCGGCTCCTTCAGCAGGGCGCGTGCGGCCTTGTGGAACTCGGCGGTGCGCCGGCCGTCCAGAACCTCGCCCAGGGGTGTGGTCATCGGGCCTCCCGTACGGGGGTGCCGGTGGTGAGGGCGATGATCTCGACGAGGTGATCGGGGCCACGGAACACCCCGCCCAGGGTGCGGATCTCGGCCGCCGTACCGTCCGTCAGCGCGGTCAGCCGGATCTCCATCGTGCCGTCGTTGCTGGTGGCGGCGGTCGTCGTCATGCCGGGCCGCCAGGTGGCCAGGGCGTCGCCGAGCAGCCGCAGGAACAGGCCGAAGGCCACCGGGTCCAGCTCTCCCAGCGCGGACAGCCGGGTGATACCGTCCGTCGCCAGCCGGGCGCGGGCGGCGTTGATCTCCTCCGCCTGCTTGGCGGCGATCTCGGCGAGCTGCCGCCGCTGTTCGGAGCGGTCCTGCACCCTGCGGGGTTTGCCACGCCGTTCGTAGCTGCCAGTGCGGCGCAGTTGCGGGCTGATCCGCAGCGGCTCGGCCTCGCCCCACGAGGTAGACGCGGCCACCGGGCGGGCCGCGCGGTCGGCGAGGGTGTCGGCGTCGACGCTGAGATGCCGGGCGTGGTACAGACCGAACGCGGCGCGCCACAGGCGGTGCCGCGCCGCGTCGTCGGGGGCCTCGGCGAACCAGCGGGCCAGGGCACGGAAGTCCGCCGACCGGTCCGAACGCCCCGCCCGCCGCTCGTTCAATTGCCTTACGACTGCGAGGAGTTGCGGGATTGCCCCAAGGGCGCGACCGCGCAACAGCCGGGCCTGGGACTCACGGCCGTCGGCGGACACGAACCAGGCGGAAAGGCCCACCCACTTCGCCGCCCACCGGGCCTGCCCCCGCGCCTCGGCGCTCTCCGCCTCGTCCGGGGCGGCGTCGGCCGCCTCCCGCACCGCCGCCAGCCGCAGCAGCACACCGATCCGGCCCTGCTCCTCCAACTCGCCGATGAGCAGGGCGATCCGCCCGCCGAGGGTGATCAGGTCCTGGATGAACCGCTCCAGGTACTGGATCAGCCGGTCCTTGTAGGCGAGGAACACCTCGACCTCGACGCCATGCAGGTCGATGGTGCGCTGCAGCGATCCCATGAACGCCCGGGCGTTCTCCGCCAGTGCCTCGAACCGGCCGGTCAGTGTGGACAGCGCCAGGTGGGCCTTGGCCGGATCCGGTTCGTCCTCGGCGGCGATCACGAGCAGGGCGCGCATCTGCGTGACGATGTCGTGCAGCGCCACCGCCTGCAGCGCGCCGCGCCGCCCCAGCGCCTCGTCGTACGCGGACAGCGCCTGCTCGGCCGCCTCGCCGGCCTGCGTGAGCTGGTAGATGAACCGCTTGCGGTAGAAGTCCTCGACCGCGGTGACCCGGGAGGTGTCCGGGTCCGCCCGCAGATTGCCCCACCCGACGAGGCTGTCCAGCGCCTTGACGACGGCGTCCGGGTCGGCGGGGCGGTGCTCCGGCGGCAGCGCGGCGTGCACGTCCTCGGGCCGCAGATGCACCGCGAACCGCTCCTTGGCCGCCAGGAACACGCGCATCACCTGGCGGTAGAGGACGGCGTTGGGCGCGGTGAGGTGGGCGAAGGGAGCGTACGAGGTCGCTGTGGAGGACTCCGCGGCTACGGCGGCCTCGGCGGGGCGGACGCGGTCCGGTTCGGCAGGGCGTGACGTCATCGTCCTGGCATTCTTCCCGATGAGACCCCCGCAGCGGCAATTTCGGCCGCATCCTTGCGCTGGGCTGCTCGGACGAGTAACGCACACCACGAGACATACTTGATCATGTATATTGACATACGACACTGTATACATAAGGGGGCGCCATGAGCCGTACCGTGATCGATCTCGACGACGAGGCACTGGAGGACGCCGCCAAGGAGCTCGGCACCACGACCAAGCGCGACACCATCAACACCGCCCTGCGGGAGGTCACCGCCCGCTACCGGCGACTGCGCGCCCTCGGAGAAGCCCGCGAACTGGTCGCAGAAGGCGCCCTGGACATCGACATCCTCCTTGACAAGAGCACGTACCGGCCCACCGGTGGGCCGGAAGGCGTCAGCGACGCAGGAGCGGACGAGTGACCGTCGCCGACTACCTGATCGACACCTCCGCCCTCGCCCGCGTCCTCCTCGGCCGGACCACGGCCGAGTGGGACGACAGGATCGCAGCGGGGCTCGTCGCCCTGTGCGACATCACCGAACTGGAAGTCCTCTACTCAGCCCGCTCGGCGGCGGACCGGGAGCGTGTGAAGCGCACGTTGAACGCTCACTACGCCTGGTGCCCCGTGCCCGACGGCATCTATCGACGCGCACGCGTCGTCCAGGAACTGCTCACCGCCAAGGGCGAGCACCGCAGTGCCGGTCCCGTCGACCTGCTGATCGCCGCCGCCGCGGAAGAAGCGGGGCTGACTCTGCTTCACTACGACCGCGACTTCGAGACGATCGCCCGTACGACCGGACAGCCCGTACGGATGATCGACCTCAGGGACTGAGAAGCGCCGCCCGGCACGTGGTGAGCGGGCACCGGGCCCGCACCCCCTTCACAGCCCGTACCGGTCGAGGATGCTCATCAGCTTGCGCCGGCGTCTCAGTTCCGCCCGCAGGCCGGCGAGATACACGGTGAACGCCTCCTGCGTCCCCAGCGCACGATGGCAGTCACGGGCACGCAGCAGCAGCCGCGCCACGTGCTCGTAGGCACGGTCGCCGGTCGGTTCCTTCCTCCGCTCGACCAGCCGCAGGTAGACCGCGAGCGCCTCGGCCGGACGCGTCTCGCGCGACAGGTCGGCGAGTTGTTCCCACTGCCGGTCGTCAGCGAGACCGGCGGCCTCGCGCCAGGCGGCGTCCACATCGCCGTCATCAAGCAGCGCGTCGATCAACACGGGCCCGCCGTACCAGCCGCCGCGCTCACTACGGACGTCTTCCCTCAGAGCGGCCAGCGCGGCCACGCGCTCGGTCTCCCAGCACTCCGCCGCCTGAGCGGCAGAGCGCAACTGCTGGTAGGCGGCCAGGGACCGCTCGGCACGGAACCGGTCCCGGCGCACGCCGACCACGTCAACCGGCCGCCCCGCCTGCGCGTAACGGGCACACACGTAGTCGACGAGGCGACCGTCGATGTACGTCTCGGCGGCGCGGTCCCGAATTCCGCGCTCCGCCCACGTGAGCGCCTCGTCCACGCGGCCCGCCGATTCGAGCTCCTCGGCGATGCGCAGATGCGTGGCACCGGACGGGTCGAGGTTCTGCGCGTACAGAGCGACCAACGCGTCGACGTCGCCCTCCGCCTCGACCAGGCGCTCCATCAGATACCGCTCCGCCCAGCCGGACGGCCTGCGCCGCCGCGCCTCGGCCGCCAACTGCCGCAGTCGGGCCAGCCCGCTCGACCCCAGCACCTCGGCGTAGTCGAGCGGGTCCAGGTCCGTCACGTCGTTGCCGTCGCCGAGCACCTGCCCGACCAGCCACTCGGCCAGGTGCTCCGGATCGGTACACGCAACCGCGCACGCTTCCAGATGGACCTCAGCCACCGCGGCGGCGGCCTCCCCCACCACCCCGTCGGAGTCGTCGATCTCCCCGTACGCCTCCCCCAGCACCCGGATCGCCTCCTCGGCCAGACCGACCGCCTGCGCCGCCCGGCCGTCGGCGGTCAGGGCGCACAGCGCGGCCGCCGCCTCCGCCACCTGCTGCGCATACCCCGGGGCATCGGCGTACTCGTACCGGGCGAAAGGCCGCAGATCGATCAGCGCCAGGACCCGCTCGCGGACCGTACCGAGATCGGAGCAAGCGGCGGCCGCCCGCAGCTCCAGGCGCCGACGCAGCCCACGGTCCTCGGCGATCTGCTCCCGCACCAGCGCCAGGAGTTCGTCCCGGGACAGTGCCGTGAGCCACGCTTCCAGGCCGGATGCTCGTGCCCGTGCGGCGGCCCGCTGATGCGGGATCGTCTTCGCCCGCCGCAGCACGGTGAGCCCCACCGCCACACAGTGCTTGCAGAAGTTCCCCTCCTGCCCGTAGGGGCAGTCACACCATCCCGAGGGGGGGCTGTCATCCCCGCCAAGGGTGAGCTCCACCTCGTAGACATCCGTACCGTGCACCACGGCGGTGACCGAGCTCTCCCCCACCTCCAGACCGCTCACCGCGTCCAGATACCCCAGCCCCCGCTCGAAGGAGCGAGCCCCGGCCACCGCCCGCAGATCGTCCTCGCCGAACCCCACCACTTTCCGTGCCACACCGGTATTCAACCGCGGATCGACTGCTCTCGGAGGCCCGACGGCCCTACCGTCCACGTGCGCGGCAGCATGCGAGCAATAGCGCGGGCGTGTTTGTGGCAGGTTCCGCTGGTACCACTCCGACATCGAAGTCGGCCCCACCCACGGCGGGCAGACAGCAACTGGCCCGCCCCCCTGACGGGTTCAGAACCCTTCCCGCGCGCCGCGAGGGGAGGTGATCCCCAGCCGGCCACCGTCCTGGGGTCCAGGAGCGCCGACAGCATGCACGGGCGTGGCCGGCCGGCGGATCACGCGGCCGGTGAAGTCCGGGGCCGGTGTGGCCGTGCGCGCACGGGGGGGGACATCACTGTTGGCTATGCCCGCAACCTCTCCCACACAGACATACGTCGGCTCGCCCCCGCTTTGCCGCGACCGCGGGAGCATCACCGCAGCTCACAGCCCCAAGGACAACCGCAGACCCAGGCGTCTACCCAAGTAACGCCCAACGGGGTCACTCCGTAGGGCGAAAGTCCCTCACGCGGGCACCCGAAGAGACGTTTCCGCAAGTCAGAACGTTTCCGTGACCTGCGCATCGTGGGGCGGGTGGGACTCGAACCCACGGCCGACGGATTATGAGTCCGCTGCTCTAACCGGCTGAGCTACCGCCCCGTAACGGCGTGTCGCGTACGTTGTGCGCGCCGTCTGCCGCAGCATAGCCGCTCATACGATCTCCTGCCTCGGATGGTCGGCTGCCGCGACGCCTTCATGACCTTGAGGACTCCGCGGCGTGCCGCGTGGTTCCCGGGACATGGAAGGAGACATGAAAAAGGACCCCTGAGGGGTCCTCGTTCACCGTGCTCCCCCGACTGGACTCGAACCAGTAACCTGCCGGTTAACAGCCGGCTGCTCTGCCAATTGAGCTACGGAGGACCGAGCTCCTCGGACTGGACTCGAACCAGTAACCTGCCGGTTAACAGCCGGCTGCTCTGCCAATTGAGCTACCGAGGAAAGTCTCGTGTCGCATCGAACGCGTCGGCCTGGGTATTCGCCAGGGGGCGCGCGCTCGCTGCGACACATACATTAGCGCAAGCAGGGGGGTGCTCCGCCAATCGGTACTCTCCGGCACCTCGGAGCCAGCGAAGAGAAGGGTGGCAGCCATGCGTTACCGGCTCACGTTCGTCGTCGGACTAGCGGTGGGTTACGTGCTCGGCACGAAGGCCGGGCGGGAGCGTTACGAGCAGTTGCGGAAGTCCGCGCGGCAGGTCGCGCAGAACCCGGCGGTGCGCAACACCGCCGAGTCGGCGGCCCAGCAGGGCAGGCACTTCGCCGACAAGGCGTACCACGTGGTGAGCGACAAGGTGGGTGACCGGATGCCCGACTCGGTGGCCCAGCGGGTCCGCTCCCTGCGCGAACGCAGCGCGAACGGCGCAGGCCCGGACGACTGGGGCACCAGCAACACCTGAGGCTCCTGTCACCACCGTGCCCCCACCGGGTACGGACACCGCTCCCCGTGCGGCAGAATTTCGGGCATGGGGATAGTCGCCGGGTTGGACAGTTCGCCCGATTTCACTCGTATCGTCGTCTGCGATTCGGACACGGGCGCCGTGCTGCGCCAGGGCTACGCGCCGCACCCGCTGGAGAGCCCCGAGGGCGGAGGCCGGCCCGCAGACGTCGATCCGCAGGCCTGGCTGCTGTCCCTCGGGGAGGCGGCCGGCGGCGGGCTGCTCGAAGGCGTGCAGGCCATCGGCGTGTCGGCGCAGGCCAACTCCGTGGTGCCGCTGGACGCGCAGGGCAACACGGTGCGCCCGGCCATGGTGGGCGGGGACAAGCGCGCACAGGTGGCCGCGGCCGATCTGATCGACGGGCTCGGCGGTCGTGAGGCGTGGGCGCAGGCCGTGGGCTCGGTGCCGCAGGCCGCGCAGCCGGTGACGAAGCTGCGCTGGCTGGCGCGGAACGAGCCGGACGCCGCCGCGCGCACCGCCGTCCTGCTCCAGGCCCACGACTGGCTGGTGTGGCAGTTGCTCGGGCGGCCGACGAGACGGACCACCGACCGGGGCGGGGCCTCCGGGACCGGCTACTGGTCTGCGGCAAGCGGCGGTTACCGACCCGATCTGGTCGAGCTGGCGCTCGGGCACCAGGTGATGCTGCCGGAGGTGATCGGCCCGGCCGAGGCCGCCGGTACGACACCGGAGGGGCTGCTGATCTCCGCCGGTACCGGCGAGACCCAGGCCGCCGCCTTCGGGCTCGGCATCGGGCTGGGCGACGCGGTGGTGTCGCTGGGCGCGTCCGGGTCCGTGATGGCCGTGCACACCGAGCCGCTCGTCGACCAGTCCGGGATGATCACCGCCCTCGCGGACGCCACCGGCATGCACCTGCCGGTCGTCACCACCCTGAACGCCGTACGGACCCTGCGCGGTGCCGCCGAGCTGCTCGGCGTGCCGGACCTGGAGAGCCTGTCCGAGCTGGCGATGAAGTCGACGCCCGGCGCGCACGGGCTGGTGCTGCTCCCCTATCTGGAGGGTGAGCGGACGCCGAACCTGCCGCACACCGCCGGCACCCTCGCGGGCCTCAGGCGCGAGTCGATGCGGCCGGAGCACCTGGCGCGGGCCGCGTTCGAGGGGATGCTGTGCGGTCTGGGCGACGCCCTCGACGTGCTGCGCGGCCGGGGCGTGGAGGTGCGCCGGGTGTTCCTGCTGGGCGCGGCGGCCGAGCTGCCGGCCGTGCAGGCGTCGGCGCCCGCGCTGTTCGGGACGCAGGTCGTCGTGCCGCAGCCCGCGGACTACGCGGCGATCGGGTCGGCGCGGCAGGCGGCCTGGGCGCTGGGCGCGTCCCAGGGCTCGCTGGACCCGCGCACCCCGCCCGTCTGGCAGGGCGCGGTGGCCCAGGTGCTGGAGCCGGGCGAGGAGCTGGCGGTGGGGCAGGCCGTGCGGCAGCAGTTCGTCTCGGTGCGCGAGCAGACCCATCCGGGCGCGCTGCGCACCTGAGGCGGGCGCGCCGCGTACCTGACGCGGGGCGCGCCGCGTACCTGAAGCGGGCGCGCTGCGTACCTGAAGCGGGGCGCCCTGGCGCTCGTAGGCCGGAATTTGCCGCGCTCTTGGGTTAATCGGTTGAGGTAACGCCGGTCGAGTGTCCGACGATAGGGGCCAGGGGCAACCACCCGCCCCCCGTCGCCGACCCGAGAGACCCAGCGTGCTCATACGACTCCTGCGGACCTACCTCAGCCCCTACAAGAAACCCATCGCCCTGCTGGTGGCGCTGCAGTTCCTGCAGACCTGCGCGTCGCTGTACCTGCCGACCCTGAACGCGGACATCATCGACAACGGTGTCGTGAAGGGGGAATCGGGCTACATCCTGAGCTACGGCGCCCTGATGATCGGCATCTCCCTCGCCCAGGTGGTGTGCAACATCGGCGCCGTCTACTACGGCGCGCGTACGGCGGCCGCCCTCGGCCGGGACGTGCGGGGTGCCGTCTTCGACCGGGTGCAGTCCTTCTCGGCGCGTGAGCTGGGCGACTTCGGCGCGCCCTCGCTGATCACCCGGACGACCAACGACGTGCAGCAGGTCCAGATGCTGGCCCTGATGACGTTCACGCTGATGGTGTCGGCGCCCATCATGTGCGTCGGCGGCATCGTGATGGCGCTCGGTCTGGACGTGCCGCTGACCGGGGTGCTGGTCGCGGTCGTGCCGGTGCTGGCGGTCTGCGTCACGCTGATCGTGCGGCGGCTGCGCCCGCTGTTCCGGGCGATGCAGGTGCGGCTGGACACGGTCAACCGGGTGCTGCGCGAGCAGATCACCGGCAACCGCGTGATCCGGGCCTTCGTGCGGGACGAGTACGAGCAGCAGCGTTTCCGGAAGGCCAACACCGACCTCACCGAGGTGGCGCTGGGCACCGGCAACCTGCTCGCGCTGATGTTCCCGGTGGTGATGACGGTGGTGAACCTGTCGTCGATCGCCGTGGTGTGGTTCGGCGCCCACCGGATCGACAGCGGCGGGATGCAGATCGGCGACCTGACCGCGTTCCTCGCCTATCTGATGCAGATCGTCATGTCCGTGATGATGGCCACCTTCATGTTCATGATGGTGCCGCGCGCGGAGGTGTGCGCCGAGCGCATCCAGGAGGTCCTGGACACCGAGAGCAGCGTGGTGCCGCCCCTCGCGCCGGTCACCGAGCTGCGCCGGCACGGGCATCTGGAGATCCGCGGGGCGGGCTTCCGCTATCCCGGGGCCGAGGAGCCGGTGCTCAGGAACATCGAGCTGGTCGCCAGGCCGGGCGAGACGACCGCCGTCATCGGCTCGACCGGCAGCGGCAAGTCGACCCTGCTCGGGCTGGTCCCCCGGCTCTTCGACGCCACCGACGGGGCGGTGCTGGTCGACGGGGTGGACGTACGGACCGTCGATCCGAAGGTGCTGGCCCGGATCGTGGGGATGGTGCCGCAGAAGCCGTACCTCTTCGCGGGCACCGTGGCGACCAATCTCCGGTACGGCAACCCGGACGCCACGGACGAGGAGCTGTGGCACGCCCTTGAGGTGGCGCAGGCCAGGGAGTTCGTCACCGAGCTGGAGGGCGGTCTTGACGCGCCGGTCGCGCAGGGCGGCACCAACGTGTCGGGCGGCCAGCGGCAGCGGCTCGCCATCGCCCGGACGCTGGTCCAGCGCCCGGAGATCTACCTCTTCGACGACTCCTTCTCCGCGCTCGACTACGCCACCGACGCGGCGCTGCGGGCCGAGCTGGGCCGGGAGACGGCCGAGGCGACCGTGGTGATCGTCGCGCAGCGGGTGGCGACCATCCGGGACGCGGACCGGATCGTGGTGCTGGACGAGGGGCGGGTGGTCGGCGTGGGCCGGCACCACGAGCTGATGACGGACAACGAGACCTACCGGGAGATCGTGCTCTCCCAGCTGACGGAAGCGGAGGCCGCCTGATGGCCGGGCCTGCGGGTCGCATGATGGCCGGGGGCGGCCCCGACCAGCGTTCGATGGACTTCAAGGGGTCGGGCAAGCGGCTCGTCGCGCGGTTCCGGCCGGAGCGGGCGACCCTCTTCACGCTGCTGGGCTGCGTGGTCGTCAGCGTCGGCCTCAACGTGGTCGGGCCGAAGATCCTCGGCCGGGCCACCGACCTGGTCTTCGCGGGCATCGTCGGGCGGGACATGCCGTCCGGCGCCACGAAGGAACAGGTGCTGGACAGCATGCGGGAGCGCGGTGAGGGCAACGTCGCCGACATGCTCCGCAGCACCGACTTCACCCCGGGCCAGGGCATCGACTTCCACGCCGTGGGCCAGGTGCTGCTGCTGGCGCTGGCCGTGTTCGCGGTGGCCGGGCTGCTGATGGCGGTGGCCACCCGGCTGGTGAACCGGGCGGTCAACCGCACCATGTTCCGGCTGCGCGAGGACGTGCAGACGAAGCTGTCGCGGATGCCGCTGTCGTACTTCGACAAGCGGCAGCGCGGCGAGGTGCTGAGCCGCGCGACCAACGACATCGACAACATCGGGCAGACGCTCCAGCAGTCGATGGGCCAGCTGATCAACTCGCTGCTCACGATCATCGGCGTGCTGGCGATGATGTTCTACGTCTCCTGGATCCTCGCGCTGGTCGCGCTGGTGACCGTGCCGCTGTCGTTCGTGGTGGCCACGCGGGTCGGCAAGCGGTCGCAGCCGCAGTTCGTGCGGCAGTGGCGTACGACGGGGCAGCTGAACGCGCACATCGAGGAGATGTACACCGGGCACGCGCTGGTGAAGGTGTTCGGGCGGCAGGAGGAGTCGGCGCAGCAGTTCGCCGAGCAGAACGAGGAGCTGTACGAGGCCGGGTTCAGGGCGCAGTTCAACAGCGGCATCATGCAGCCGCTGATGATGTTCGTGTCCAACCTGAACTACGTGCTGGTCGCGGTGGTGGGCGGCCTGCGGGTGGCCTCGGGTTCGCTGTCCATCGGTGACGTGCAGGCCTTCATCCAGTACTCCCGGCAGTTCTCCATGCCGCTGACGCAGGTCGCGTCGATGGCGAACCTGGTGCAGTCGGGCGTGGCCTCGGCGGAGCGGGTCTTCGAGCTGCTGGACGCCGAGGAGCAGTCGGCGGACCCGATCCCGGGTGCGAGGCCCGAGGACCTGCGCGGGCGGGTGGCGCTGGAGCAGGTGTCGTTCCGGTACGACCCGGAGAGGCCGCTGATCGAGGACCTGTCGCTGAAGGTGGAGCCGGGGCACACCGTCGCCATCGTCGGACCGACGGGGGCCGGCAAGACGACCCTGGTCAACCTGCTGATGCGGTTCTACGAGGTGTCCGGCGGGCGGATCACGCTGGACGGCGTGGACATCGCGAAGATGTCCCGGGACGAGCTGCGGGCCGGCATCGGCATGGTGCTCCAGGACACCTGGCTGTTCGGCGGCACCATCGCGGAGAACATCGCGTACGGGGCGGCGCGGGAGGTCACCCGCGGGGAGATCGAGGAGGCGGCGCGGGCCGCGCACGCCGACCGGTTCGTACGGACGCTGCCCGACGGCTACGACACGGTGATCGACGACGAGGGCGCGGGGGTGAGCGCCGGTGAGAAGCAGCTCATCACCATCGCGCGGGCGTTCCTGTCCGACCCGGTGATCCTGGTCCTCGACGAGGCGACGTCGTCGGTGGACACCCGTACCGAGGTGCTGATCCAGAAGGGGATGGCCAAACTGGCGCACGGGCGGACCTCGTTCGTGATCGCGCACCGGCTGTCCACGATCCGGGACGCGGACACGATCCTGGTGATGGAGAACGGGTCGATCGTCGAGCAGGGCGCTCACACGGCGCTGCTCGCGGCGGGCGGGGCGTACGCACGGCTGTACCGGGCGCAGTTCGCGCAGGCGGTGGCCGAGGTGGAGTAGCCCCCACGGGCCCCCACGGAGCCCCCACGGGCCCCCTCCGGGCCCCGCCGGGGCTCCGTGGGCGTCGTCCGGATGAGATCTACCCCCAACCACTTCATATTGGTAGGGAGCGGGACAATTCCCTTGTCCGGCCGACGCCCGCACACCGGAGCGAGGGGCCATGGCCACCACCACCGAGGGAACCGAGGGAGACGCCGACCGCCCGGCCGGACTGAAGGCCAACGCGATCGGCTTCGTCGACGCCCTGGTCATCGGACTCAACGCGACCTCACCGGCGTATTCGCTGGCGGCGGTCATCGGCCCCGTCGTCGCGCTGGTCGGGATCTACGCGCCGGGCGTGATGTTCGCGTCCTTCGTGCCGATGCTGCTGATCGCCTCCGCGTTCTACTACCTCAACAAGGTCGACCAGGACTGCGGGACGACCTTCTCGTGGGTCACCCGGGCCATGGGTCCGTGGTCCGGGTGGCTCGGCGGCTGGGCCATCGCCATGACCGGCGTGCTGGTCGTCGGCTCGCTCGCGGACGTCGCCGTCACCTTCGGGCTGCTCACCGTCGGGCTGGACAGCTGGGCGGAGAACGAGTTCGTGCGGCAGCTGCTCACCGTGCTGCTCATCCTGGTGATGACCGGGGTGTGCGTGATCGGCACCGAGCTGTCGGCCCGGGTGCAGAACGTGCTGATCCTGGCGCAGGTCGCCTGTCTGCTCGCCTTCGCGGTGGTGGCGCTGTACCGGGTCTACGCCGACACGGGCACCCTCGCCTCGGTCCGGCCGTCGGCCGAATGGCTCAACCCCTTCGGCTCCGGGGGCGCGCCCCTGACGGCGGCGCTGCTGCTGGGGGTGTTCATCTACTGGGGCTGGGAGTCGGCGGTCAACCTCACCGAGGAGATCAGGGACTCGGCCTCCGCTCCCGGCCGGGCCGCCGTGTGGTCGACGGTCGTGCTGCTGGTGACGTACGTGGCGGTCGGCTTCGCGGTGGTGGCGTACGCCGGGCCGCTGTTCCTCTCCGAGAACGCGGGGGAAGAGGAGTTCATCTTCGCGCTGCTGGCCGGTGAGGCCATGGGCGGCTGGGACTGGGTGGTGCTGCTCGCGGTGTCCACGTCCGCGCTGGCCTCGACCCAGACGACGATCATCCCCGCCTCGCGCACGGCGCTGTCCATGGCCCGCCGCCAGGCGCTGCCCGCCCGCTTCGGCCGCATCCACCCGCGCTACCGGACACCCCACGTGAGCACCTGGTGGGTGGCCGGGATCGCCATCGTCTGGTACCTCGTGGTCCGGCAGATCAGCGAGAACGCCCTCTTCGACTCGCTCACCGCGCTGTCGCTGCTGATCGCGTTCTACTACGCCCTGACGGGCATCGCCTGCGCGGTGTACTACCGGCGCCGGCTCACCGAGAGCCTGCGCAACCTGCTGCTGATCGGGCTGGGGCCGCTGGTCGGGGCGGGGCTGCTGATCTGGCTGCTGGTGGAGTCCGTGATCGACATGGCCGATCCCGCCAACTCCTACAGCGGGGTGTCCTGGCTGGGGCTCGGTCCCCCGCTGGTCATCGGCATCGGCATCGCCCTGGTCGGGGTGGTCGTGATGCTCGTGTGGCGGTTCGTGTCGCCCGCGTTCTGGTCGGAGCGGCCCGGTGTGGCCGGCCCCGAGCCCCTGAGGGACAAGGAGAGCTGAGATGTCGGTCGTCCTCGGGTACGACGAGTCGGCCGGCGCCGTGCGCGCGCTGCGGGTCGCGGTGGAGGTGTCGGCCGCGTTCGGCGAGCCCCTGGTGCTCGTCTACGGCGCCGCGGCCCCCGGGGCCATGGGCGAGGAGTACGGCTCCCACCACGAGGCGCTGGTGGAGGCGGGGCGGACGGCGCTCCGCCATGCCGTGGAGGCGGCCGACGAGGCGGGGGTGCCGACCACGGTCGAGATCATCGACGAGAAGCCCGCCCAGGCCCTGATCACCGCGGCCGCCCGGCACGCGGCGCGGGTGATCGTGGTGGGCAGCTGGGGCGAGAGCCCGATGCGCGGGGCCCTGCTGGGCTCCACCCCGCACAAGCTGCTGCACCTGTCCACGGTCCCGGTGCTGTGCGTGCCGACGGAGGAGTGAGGACCTTCGGCGGCCCGGCTCAGTCCAGGTAGCCGCGCAGCTGGTCCGCGTACGCGTGGTCGCGGAGTTTGTTGAGGGTCTTGGACTCGATCTGGCGTATCCGCTCCCGGGTCACGCCGAAGATGCGGCCTATCTCCTCCAGCGTGCGGGGCCGGCCGTCGACCAGGCCGTAGCGGAGCTGGACGACCTTGCGCTCGCGTTCGCCGAGGGTGGAGAGGACCGCCTCCAGGTGCTCGCGCAGCAGCAGGAAGGCGGCCGACTCGACGGGGCTGGCGGCGTCGCCGTCCTCGATCAGGTCACCGAGGGCGACGTCGTCCTCCTCGCCGACCGGGGCGTGCAGCGAGACCGGCTCCTGGGCGAGGCGCAGCACCTCGCCGACCCGCTCGGGCGCGAGGTCCAGGTGGTCGGCGACCTCCTGCGACGTCGGCTCGTAGCCGCGCTCCTGGAGCATCCGGCGCTGGGCGCGGACGACGCGGTTGATCAGCTCCACGACGTGGACCGGGACGCGGATGGTGCGGGCCTGGTCGGCCAGGGCACGGGACATGGCCTGCCGGATCCACCAGGTGGCGTAGGTGGAGAACTTGTAGCCGCGGGCGTAGTCGAACTTCTCCACGGCCCGGATCAGCCCCAGGTTCCCCTCCTGCACCAGGTCGAGCATGGTCAGCCCGCGCCCGACGTACCGCTTCGCCACCGACACGACGAGCCGCAGGTTCGCCTCGATCAGGCGGCGCTTGGCGACCCGGCCCAGGACGACGATCCGGTCCAGGTCGAGGGCGAGGCTGTTGTCCAGGTCGGGGGTGAGCCGCAGCCTCTCCTCGGCGAACAGCCCGGCCTCCACGCGCCGCGCCAGGTCGACCTCCTCGGCCGCGCTGAGCAGCGGGATCCGCCCGATCTCGCGGAGGTACTGCCGGAACAGGTCGGCGGAGGGCCCACCGGACTCGGTGCGGGTGGGCGGCGGCGGTTCGGCGGGCTCGGCGGGCTCGTTCTCCGGGGGCATCGCGACGAGGACCCCGCGCTTTGCGTTCGGCTCCGCGCCGTCGGTACTGGCGTCGGTCTGGGTGAGGGTCTGGGTCTGCACGGGGGCGACCTCCAGGGTGGACGCGGCCGGCGGGGGCCGGCGGCGGTACTTCGGGGGGCGGAGTCGGCTCGCTCGCCGCCGTCCGTCCCGTACGCCGTGAAACGGAACCGCGGGAACCGGGGACCCGCCGAAACGGATCGGCCACACTCCGAGGACTCAGGCACCGCCCCCAGTGTGGCGTACGGCACATCACCGCCACGAGGGGCGTGCGGTGACTTTTTGCGTCCGGGCCGTGACCGCGTGATGACCCGGGGTCGGTTCAGAGCGCGGCGGAGCCCTGGACGCGGAGGTTCTGGTCGTACTGCTGGAGGATCCAGAGTTCGTTCGCCACGGCGGCCTGTTCGGCGGGGTCGCCGTGGGTGGAGAGGCGGGTGAGGCGGCCGGTGATGTCGCGGATGCGGCGTTCTACGGCGCGGCGGCGGACCGTGACCAGCTGGGCGCCGGCGTAGACGTCGTCGACGTCCTTGACGCCGCGGTGCAGCATGATCGCCTCGACCGCGAGTTCGGTGACCATGGCGCGGACGGTGTCGTCGGGGGCCACCTCACGCACCCGGACCAGGTAGTCCTGCGGGTCCTGGACGCCGAACTCGACGCCGCCCGCCTCCAGGATCGCCTCGCGTACGGCGGCGTAGGGCGGGGCGGTGAACTCGTCGACGCCGTACGCGTCGAAGGCCGGGGAGACCAGGTCCGGGCGCTGGAGAGCGAGCTTGAGCAGTTCGCGTTCGGTGGCGAAGACGGGGTTGCGGAGGTTGAGGGCCGGGCCGCGGGGGCCGGGGCGGGTGGGGGCGGTCTGGTGCTGGGGGGTGCCGCCGTGCTGGTGCCGGTCGGGTCCGGGGGCGGCGCCTCTGCCGCCTCGGTCGCGGGACCAGCGGGCCAGCTGGGCGATGCGCTTGACGACGAACTGGGTGTCCAGGATGCCGAGCATGCCGGCGAGCTGGACCGCGACCTCGTGCTGGGCGCCGCTGTTCTTGATACGGGCGACGACCGGGGCGGCCTCGTCCAGCGCGGACGCGCGGCCGGCCGGGGTGTCCAGGTCGTAGCGGGCGACGATCTGGCGGAGCGCGAACTCGAAGAGCGGGGTGCGCGGCTCGGCCAGGTCGGCGACGGCGTCGTCGCCCTTGGCGAGGCGCAGGTCGCAGGGGTCCATGCCGTCGGGGGCGATGGCGATGTAGGTCTCGGCGGCGAACTTCTGATCGTCCTCGAAGGCGCGCAGGGCTGCCTTCTGACCGGCCGCGTCGCCGTCGAAGGTGAAGATCACGCGGGCCGAGCCGTTGTCCATGAGGAGCCGGCGGAGGATCTTGATGTGGTCGCCGCCGAACGCCGTGCCGCAGGTCGCGATCGCGGTGGTCACCCCGGCGAGGTGGCAGGCCATGACGTCCGTGTAGCCCTCGACGACGACCGCCCGGGACGCCTTCGCGATGTCCTTCTTCGCCAGGTCGATGCCGTAGAGGACCTGGGACTTCTTGTAGATCGCGGTCTCGGGGGTGTTCAGGTACTTCGGGCCGTTGTCCGCCTCGTAGAGCTTGCGGGCGCCGAAGCCGACGACGTCGCCGCCGATGTCGCGGATGGGCCACATCAGCCGGCCGCGGAACCGGTCGATGGGGCCGCGGCGGCCCTCCTGGGAGATGCCGGAGAGGATCAGCTCCTTGTCGCTGAAGCCCTTGCCGCGCAGGAAGCGGGTGAGGTGGTCCCAGCCCTGGGGGCTGTAGCCGACGCCGAAGTGCTGGGCGGCCGCCTGGTCGAAGCCGCGCTCCGCGAGGAAGGCCCGGCCGGTATCCGCCTCGGGGCTGGTGGCCAGCTGTTCCGCGTACCACTGCGCGGCGATCTTGTGGGCGTCGACCAGGCGGATGCGCTCGCCGCGCTGGTGGGTGGGGTTGTACCCGCCCTCCTCGTAGCGCAGGGTGATGCCGGCCTGGCCGGCCAGGCGCTCGACCGCCTCGGAGAAGGTGAGGTGGTCGATCTTCATCACGAACGTGATGGTGTCGCCGCCCTCCTGGCAGCCGAAGCAGTGGAAGAACCCCTTGCTCGGACTGACCTGGAAGGACGGGGACTTCTCGTCGTGGAAGGGACACAGGCCCTTCAGATTGCCGCCGCCCGCGTTGCGCAGCTGGAGGTACTCCGAGACGACGGCGTCGATCGGGACCGCGTCCCGTACCGCCTTCACGTCCTCGTCGTTGATCCGTCCTGCCACGCGTGAAGTCTACGGCGGGAGACTGACAGCTATGCGACGAGGCTTTCGAGGGAGACGTGCGGGTTCGCCAGTGCCTCCGTGTCCACCTGGGCCTTCGAGCGGATCAGCTGCTGGATCGGCTCCGTGACGTCCCACACGTTGACGTTCATCCCGGCCAGCACGCGGCCCTCCTTCACCCAGAAGGCGATGAACTCGCGCTTCGCCGCGTCCCCGCGGATCACCACCTGGTCGTACGACCCCGCGGGCGCCCAGCCGGAGTACTCCATGCCCAGGTCGTACTGGTCGGTGAAGAAGTAGGGCACGCGGTCGTGGGCGGGGCCCTTGCCGAGCATCGCGCGGGCCGCGGCCGGGCCGCCGTTCAGGGCGTTGGCCCAGTGCTCCACACGCAGGCTGGTGTCGAAGAGGGCGTGGTGGAAGGAGGCCACGTCGCCGGCCGCGTAGATGTCGGGGTCGGAGGTGCGCAGGTGCTCGTCGACGACGATGCCGCCGCCGTGCGCCCGGTCGGCGATCTCCAGGCCGGCCGCCTGCGCGAGCGCGGTGCGCGGGGCGGCGCCGATCGCGGCGAGCACGTCGTGCGCCGGGTGCTCCTCGCCGTCGTCGGTACGGGCGGCCAGCACCACGCCGTCCTGGCCGACGATCTCGGTCAGCTCCACGCCGAAGCGGAAGCGCACCCCGTGGCTCTCGTGCAGCTCGGCGAAGACGGCGCCCAGCTCGGGGCCGAGGACGCCGTGCAGCGGGGTCGGGCCGGGCTCGACGACGGTGACCTCCGCCCCGTACTCGCGGGCCGCCGCAGCGACCTCCAGGCCGATCCAGCCGGCGCCGGCGATCACGAGGTGGCCGTTGTCCCGGCCGAGGGAGGCGAGGACGCCCTTGAGGCGCTCGGCGTGGGCGAGGCGGCGCAGGTGGTGGACGCCCGCGAGGCCGGTGCCCGGGACGTCGAGGCGGCGGGGCTCGGCGCCGGTCGCGAGGAGCAGCTTGTCGTACCCGGCGTGGGTGCCGTCGTCGCCGTAGTGGACGGTCTTGGCGGCGCGGTCGATCGCGACGACGGTCTGGCCGAGGTGCAGCTCGATGTCGTGCCGCGCGTACCAGGCGGGCTCGTGCACGAAGACGCTGTCGCGCTCCTCCTTGCCGAGGAGGTAGCCCTTGGACAGCGGGGGACGCTCGTAGGGGTGGTCGCGTTCGTCGCAGATGAGGATCACCCGGCCGGTGAAACCCTCCGTGCGGAGTGTCTCGGCCGCCTTCGCGCCCGCCAGGCCGCCTCCGACGATGACGAATGTCTGATCCGCGTCGACCACTTGTCTGCCTCCTCGTCAGGGTGCCGCCACATGCGAGCGTCCCGCACGCGGCGTGGTGCGGGAAGAGGGAGCGACCCGATCAGGCCACGGAGCGTCCGGTTTCCGGAGCCTCGCGGTCTGTCGGGTCACACCTGTCCCGCCAGTCTCATGGATGCCCCGTCAGCCGGGCGTGAAGCGAGCGGGCCGAAGCATCGGTGAGGGAGGCGATCTGGTCGACGATCACCCGTTTGCGGGCCCGGTCGTCGGCCGCCCCGTCGAAAAGGGCGCGGAACTGCGGGTCCAGGCCGTCGGGGGCGCGGGCGGTGAGCGCCTCGGCCAGTTCGGCGACGACGATCCGCTGGTCGGCGCGGAGCGCCTCCTGCTCGGTGCGCTGCATGACGTACCGGACGGCGACCGCCTTGAGGACGGCGCACTCCAGCTGGGTCTCCCGGGGGACGACCAGCTCGGCGGTGTACCGGGTGAGCCGGCCGCCGCCGTACGCGGCCCGGGTGGCGGTCTCGGCGGCCAGGCAGAACCGGCCGATGAGCTGGCTGGTGGCGTCCTTCAGGCGGGCCTGGGCGACGGCCGAGCCGTCGTAGCCGTGCGGCCACCAGTCCTGGGCGAGCAGGCGGTCGAGGGCGGCGGCGAGTTCGGCGTGGTCGGTGCCGGCGGGGACGTAGCGGCCGACGGCGGCCTCGAAGACCGCCTCCCGCTCGGGGTCGGCGAGCAGGCAGTTCGGGTCGATGTGACCGGCGTGCAGGCCGTCCTCGACGTCGTGCACGGAGTACGCCACGTCGTCCGCCCAGTCCATGACCTGGGCCTCGAAGCAGGTGCGGGCGCCGGGGGCGTCCTTGCGGAGCCACTCGAAGACGGGCCGGTCCTCGTCGTAGACGCCGAACTTGCGCGAGGCCGGGTCGGTGGGGTGGGCGCCGCGCGGCCAGGGGTACTTGGTGGCGGCGTCGAGGGTGGCGCGGGTGAGGTTGAGGCCGACGGAGCCGTCCTCGGTGAACCGCTTGGGCTCGATGCGGGTGAGCAGCCGCAGGGACTGGGCGTTGCCCTCGAAGCCGCCGCAGTCCTCGGCGAACGTGTTGAGCGCCAGTTCGCCGTTGTGCCCGAAGGGCGGGTGGCCGAGGTCGTGGGAGAGGCAGGCGGCCTCCACGAGGTCGGGGTCGCAGCCGAGGGCGGCGCCGAGTTCGCGGCCGACCTGGGCGCACTCCAGGGAGTGTGTGAGGCGGGTGCGGGGGCTGGCGTCCCACATGGGGCTGCCCTCGCCCGGCGTGACGACCTGGGTCTTGCCGGCGAGGCGGCGCAGGGCGGCGGAGTGCAGGATGCGGGCGCGGTCGCGTTGGAAGGCGGTGCGGCCGGGGCGTTTGTCCGGCTCGGGGGCCCAGCGGGCGACTGACGTCGGGTCGTAGGGGGGTGGGGTGTCTGTGCCTTCCATGCGATGAACATTAAGCGGTGGGGACGGATGCGTGTGCCGGGTTCTGTGGTCGCGTGGCTGCGGGCCGGATGTGGCTGGTCGCGCCCGCGCGGCGGAGCCGCAATCGATACAGTCCCGCGCCCCTTCGGGGCGCGCTGTCGTCATCCCATGCCGACAGCGTCCGGTCGTAGCGGTGGAGGAGTAGGCGGGCCATGGCCGGGTGGGTGCCCAGGGGGCGTGAGGTGATCCAGCGGGCCGCTGTCGTGGACTCCGTCGCGAAGCGGCCCGGGGCTGTGAAGTAGGAGGCGATGGCCACCCGGCGGTGGCCTCGGGCCGTCAGGGTGCGGATGGCTTCCGGGACCGTCGGGGAGGACGCCGAGGCGTACGCGGGGAGGACCGGGACGCCCAGGCGGGCGGCGAGGAGGGCCGCGGTGCGGGTCGTGTCGGTCCTGGAGTCCGGGTCGCGGGAGCCCGCGGAGGCGAGGACGACGGCGGCGTCCCGGGGGGCGCGGGTGGGCCAGCCGGCCTCCAGCAGGCGGCCGTGCAGGGCGTCCACGAGCAGAGGGTGCGGGCCGAGTGGGGCGGCGACGCGCGTGCGGGCCGGGGAGGCCGCGGCCATGTCGGGGATGTCCCGTTTGACGTGGTGGCCGCGGCTGAGCAGGAGCGGGACGAGGACCGCCGACCCGTCACCGAGGGCGGCCAGCGTGTCGGGCAGCAGGGGTTCGTTCAGCTCGATGTGGCCGAGGTGCACCGGGAGGCCGGGGCGCAGGGCTCGGACCCGGTCGAGGAGGGCGTTCACGGTGCGTAGGGCGCGCGGGTCGCGGCTGCCGTGGGCGACGACCACCAGGGCGGGTGCTCCGCCGGTGGCCCGCGTGCTCGTGCTGCCCGTCACTGTCATCACCGTCATGCACCGATCGTGACCGGGTGACGTTGCCTTCCCGTTGCGTGGGCGTCACGACTATTTTCCGTCGGTTCACACGCCGCCGCCCACCGCGTGTGAGCGGCCGGCGAACCGGGCGGCGCTCCGGTACGTCCCTGAGGGCAGGAACCGACCGGGGAGGGAACCGTCCGATGCGCCGCCCGACACTTCGCAGACCACGCCTGCCGCGCACCCGCACGGGGCAGCGGCGGCTGATCCGGGCGGTGGTGGCGGGGTGCGTGCTGGCGCTGCTGCCCGCGACGTGGATGCATCTGGTCACCGGCGACCGGCTGCGCACCACGGCCGGCGTGCCCCGCACCGAGGTCGCCGTCGTCTTCGGCGCCGGGCTGTGGGAGGGCGAGCCGTCGCCGTACCTGGCGCACCGGCTGGACGCGGCGGCCGAGCTGTACCGTGCGGGGCGGATCGAGGTGGTGCTTGTCACCGGGGACAACAGCCGGGAGGAGTACGACGAGCCGGACGCCATGCGCGCCTACCTCGTGCGGCACGGTGTGCCCGACGGGCGGATCGTCAGCGATTACGCGGGCTTCGACACCTGGGACTCCTGCGTCCGCGCGAAGAAGATCTTCGGGGTGGACCGGGCCGTGCTGATCAGCCAGGGCTTCCACATCCGGCGGGCGGTCGCGCTGTGTCAGGAGGCGGGGGTGGCGTCGTACGGCGTCGGGGTCGACGAGCGGCACGACGTGACCTGGTACTACGGGGGCGCCCGGGAGATCCTCGCGGCGGGCAAGGCGGCGCTGGACGCGGCCTTCGAGCCGGACCCGCACTTCCTCGGGCCGAAGGAGCCGGGGGTGGTGCGGGCCCTGGCCGACGCCGGACGAGACGACACCGGAGGAGACGGCGCCGGATGAGCGGCGCGGATCAGCGGCGCTGGAGGAGCCGCCCCTCACCGTGGCCCGAGGGCGGCGGGGAGGTCGCCGTCCCGGCGGTGTAACAGACCGCCGCCCGGTCGCGTAACACGGAAGCCGCAGGCTGGGCGGCATGCAGAACACCGCCACGCCCACGCACTGCCCGTACTGCGCCCTGCAGTGCGGGATGAATCTGACGCCCGCCGCCGACGGGACCGTCGAGGTGAGCGAGCGCGCGGACTTCCCGGTGAACCGGGGCGCGCTGTGCGGCAAGGGGCGTACGGCGCCGGAAGTGCTCGCGTCGGGGGCGCGGCTGACCTCGCCGCTGGTGCGTTCCGCCGACGGTGAGCTGGTGCCGGCCGGCTGGGACGAGGCGCTGGACCGGATCGCCGGGAACCTGGCCCGCACGCGGGCGGAGCGCGGCGCGGACGCGGTCGGGGTGTTCGGCGGGGGCGGGCTGACCAACGAGAAGGCGTACACGCTGGGCAAGTTCGCCCGGGTGGTGCTGGGCACCTCGCAGATCGACTACAACGGCCGGTTCTGCATGTCGTCGGCCGCCGCGGCGGGGACGAAGGCGTTCGGGCTCGACCGGGGGCTGCCGTTCCCGCTGGAGGACATCCCGAAGACCGGGTGCGTGATCCTCGTGGGGTCGAACCCGGCGGAGACGATGCCGCCGTCACTGCGGTACTTCACCGAGCTGCGGGAGAACGGCGGCACCCTGATCGTCGTCGACCCGCGCCGCACGAAGACCGCCGAGCAGGCCGACCTGCACCTGGCGCCGAGGCCCGGCACCGACCTGGCGCTCGCGCTGGGCATGCTGCACCTGGTCGTCGCCGAGGGGCGGGTGGACGAGCGGTACGTCGAGGACCGCACGGCCGGCTGGGAGGAGGCGCGGGCGGCGGCGATGGCGCACTGGCCGGAGTACGTGGAGCGGATCACGGGGGTGTCCGTTCCGGAACTGCGGGAGGCGGTGCGGCTGTTCTGCGCGCCGGAGGCGGCCATGGTGCTCACCGCGCGCGGACCGGAGCAGCAGGCCAAGGGCACGGACACGGTGGGCGCGTGGATCAACCTGTGCCTGGCGACCGGGCGGGCCGGGCGGCCGCTGTCCGGGTACGGCTGTCTGACCGGGCAGGGCAACGGGCAGGGCGGGCGCGAACACGGGCAGAAGGCCGACCAGTTGCCGGGCTACCGCAAGCTGACCGACCCGGCGGCGCGGCGGCATGTGGCCCAGGTGTGGGGCGTGGACCCGGACTCGCTGCCGGGGCCGGGGCGCAGTGCGTACGAGTTGCTGGACGCGCTGGGGACGGACATCGGGTCGCTGATGGTCATGGGGTCCAACCCGGTGGTGTCGGCGCCCCGGGCCGCGCACATCGAGGGGCGGCTGCGGTCGCTGGACTTCCTGGCGGTGTGCGACGTGGTGCTCTCCGAGACGGCGGCGCTGGCGGACGTGGTGCTGCCGGTGACGCAGTGGGCGGAGGAGACGGGGACGACGACGAGTCTGGAGGGGCGGGTGCTGCTGCGGCGGCGTGCGATCACGCCGCCGGACGGGGTCCGCAGCGACCTGGAGGTGCTCCACGGCCTGGCCTACCGGCTGGGTGTGGAGAAGGGGTTCCCGACCGAACCCGAGGAGGTCTTCGAGGAACTGCGCCGGGCCGGCGCCGGCGGTCCGGCGGACTACTCGGGGATCGACTACCGGCGGCTCGCGGAGGAGAACGGCGTGTTCTGGCCGTGCCCGGCGCCGCGGGAGGACACTCCCCCGCACCCGGGTACCCCGCGTCTCTTCCTGGACCGCTTCGCCACCGACGACGGCCGGGCCAGGTTCGTGCCCGTCGCGCACCGGCCGAGCGCCGAGGAGCCGGACGACGCGTATCCGGTGCTGCTGACCACGGGGCGGGTCGTGGCGCAGTACCAGTCCGGGGCGCAGACCCGGCGCGTGGCCGAGCTGAACGCCGCCGCGCCCGGCCCGTTCGTGGAGCTGCACCCCCGGCTGGCGGCGCGGCTCGGGGCGGCCGAGGGGGACCCGCTGGCGGTGGTGTCCCGGCGGGGGCGGGCGGTGGCGCCGGCCCGGATCACCACCGGCATCCGGCCGGACACCGTGTTCATGCCCTTCCACTGGCCGGGCGAGGGCCGCGCCAACACGCTGACCAACCCGGCCCTCGACCCGACCTCGCGGATGCCGGAGTTCAAGGTGTGCGCGGTGCGGGTGGAGGTGGCGCGGTAGGGACCGGCGGGGGCCGCGGCCGTCATCGCACGGACCAGTCGCCGTCCGCGATCGGCCTGACCGTGGCCCGCAGCCGGACCGCGACCGCGGGGGCGGCGACGTACACCCAGGCCCGCAGGGTCGTCCCGTCGGCGTCCCGTACGACGGTTCTGGCCACCCGGTCGTACAGGTTGCGCGGGTCACCCGGCACGTACTCCTCCAGCCGGTCCAGTACGGCGAGCAGCGCGTCGTACTCCTCGGGCAGCGCGGTGACGACCTCCCCGCGCACGGTCCCCTCGGGCGCCTCCACGGCGTAGGGGTAGCCGGGGCCCGGGTAGAGCAGGGCGCCGTACAGGCGGGCGGGTTCCTCGGCGCGGGTGCGCCCGCGCAGGAAGGCGTCGTGGTTCGGGCCGCCGGGGCGCAGGGTCCCGTAGACGAAGAACGGCAGTCGCGTGGTGTCCACGAGAGGTCATTCTCTCGCCTCAAGCCCCTCATGATCTTCACCGACGGGCTATGGACATGACATGCCGGGGGTCCTTTAAATCTGAGTCAACATCATCGTCCCCCGCACCCCCACTTCCCCACGCCCCCGCACCCCCACGCGCCCCGTAGCGCTCCTCCCCAAGGAGTCCGATGAGCCGAATACGGCACGTCCGAGGTTCCCGTCTCGCCACGGCCGGCATCGCCGCAACCACCGCCGCGCTGCTCACCACCGTCCTCTCCCCCACCTCCCGCGCCGCCGACGGACCCACCTCCGCCGACGCCCTCGGACACGCGGCCGCCGTCCTCGCCGACCGGGCCGACGCCCTCGGCCTGACCGCGGCGCAGGACACCGAGGTCCGCGACGTCATCGTCGACGACGACGGCACCCAGCACGTCCGCTACGACCGCACCTACCGCGAACTCCCCGTCCTGGGCGGTGACTTCGTCCTCCACCTCGCCCCCGACGGCGACTTCCGCGGCGCGGACCGCGCGACGGAGGCCCGGGTCTCCCTGCCGACCGTCACCCCGAAACTGTCGGCACCCAAGGCCGCAGACCTGGCCGCGAACGCGCTGCGCGCCGCCAACCCGGGCGAGCTGCTGAAGAAGCTCACCGCAAAACCGCAGTTGGTGGTCGACGCCCTGCACGGGGCCCCGAAACTGGCCTGGCGGACCAACGCGGCGGCGATGGACCCCCTCGGCAACCCCGTCGCGCGCACCGTGCTGACCGACGCCGGCACCGGCGCCCGCATCGACGCCTGGGACACCATCGAGACGGCCGCGGGCGACGGCGAGTCGCTGTACGGCGGCAAGGTGCCGCTGGAAACGACGTCCTCGGGGTCGTCGTACCAGCTCAAGGACCCCACGCGCGGCGGCACGTACACCGGTGACGCGGAGAACCAGACCGACCTCTGCTTCCTCGGCAAGTGCCTGGTCCGGGCCCCCTCGACGCCGTTCACCGACGCCGACAACCACTGGGGGACGGGGAGCGCCGGCGACCGCGCCTCCGCCGCCGTGGACGCGCAGTACGGCACCGACGTCACGTGGGACTACTACAAGGACGTGCACGGGCGCAGCGGCATCGCGGGCGACGGCAAGGGGTCGTACAACCGGGTGCACTACGGCAACAAGTACAACAACGCCTTCTGGGACGACAGTTGCTTCTGCATGACGTACGGCGACGGTGACGGGAGCACCTTCGGGCCGCTGGTCTCGCTGGACGTCGCCGGGCACGAGATGACGCACGGGGTGACCTCGTCGACGGCGGCGCTGACCTACTCGGGCGAGTCCGGCGGCCTCAACGAGGCGACCTCCGACGTCTTCGGCACCCTGGTGGAGTGGCACGCGGGCAACTCCGCCGACGCCGGGGACTACCTGATCGGCGAGAAGGTCGTCCGGGACGGGTTCGGCCGGGACGCGCTGCGCTACATGGACAAGCCCAGCAGGGACGGCAGTTCGGCCGACTGCTGGAGCACCGCGGTGGGCGACCTGGACGTCCACTACTCCTCCGGGATCGCCAACCACTTCGCCTACCTGCTGGCCGAGGGCAGCGGCGCGCGGACCGTGGGCGGGGTCCGCTACGACTCCCCCACCTGCGACGGCTCCTCGGTCTCCGGGATCGGCCGGGACAAGCTCGGTGACGTCTGGTACCGGGCGCTGACGGTGTACATGACGTCGTCCACGGACTACGCGGGCGCCCGCACCGCCACCCTGAGCGCGGCCGGTGACCTGTACGGCGACGACAGCGCCGAGTACGCCGCGGTCGGCGCGGCGTGGAGCGCGGTGAACGTGGGCTGAGCCCGCCGCGCAGTGGACGCGGGGCCGCCCCGGGGACGAACCCGGGGCGGCCCCGAGCGTTCTCACACGTCGCCGTAGGGCCGCTTCTCCTTCGCGTCGCGCAGCGCGCGTCCCCACCACACCAGCTGGTCGAGCATCGTCTTCGCCGCGGCGTCCGGCCCCGACGGGTCCCTCAGCATGCCCTCGTCGTCGAAGGACGCGCCCGCGTTGTGGAAGGAGACGGTGTCGCGGACGGTGACGGCGTGCAGTTCGGCGAAGACCTGGCGCAGGTGCTCCGCGGCGCGCAGACCGCCGGCCAGACCGCCGTACGAGACCAGGCCGACGGGCTTGGCCCGCCACTCGGTGAAGTGCCAGTCGATGACGTTCTTCAGACCCGCCGGGAACGAGTGGTTGTACTCGGGCGTGAGCACGACGAACGCGTCGGCGCCCGCGAGTCCGGGCGTGACCCCGGCCAGCGCGGCGGTCGCCTCCGGCGTCGGGGCGAACGTCGTGGGGAGGTCGACCTCGGCCACGTCGACCACCTCCGGGATCAGGTCGTCGTGGGCCCGGAGGTGGTCCAGGAGCCAGTCGGCGACGACCGGGCCGAAGCGGCCGTGGCGGTTGCTGCCGACAAGGAGGGTCACCCGCAGCGGGGCGGTCGTGGTGTTCATGCGGAACAGCCTGATACCTCGACCAAACTTGAGGTCAAGCCGTGGTGGCGGCGGGCCCGTTCGGCGGCGCCGGTCACCCGTTCACACCCGCGTCCCGCACCCTTCGGGATCTTTTCCCGCCCCCACCCGGCACGCCCCCGTGACCTGCTGAAACGGAGTCCCGCGCGGTTCCGTCCGGCGCACCGGCGACACCCGTTCATCCCAATCCGCGCCGCGCGCTCGGGGAGCGGGCCGGGTCCGCTGCCACTTTCCTCGGTAGGGCAGGGGCCACCGAAAGAGCTCAAAGGAGCACCGATGCGACGTACCGCCCGCCTGCTGACCGGTACCGCGCTCGCCGTCGCGGCCGTCGGCCTCGCCTCCCCGGCGACCGTGTACGCCGGGGACGCCGCACCGACCGGTGGTCTGGAGGTGTACCCGTCCTCGGTCGTGCCGGGCGAGCGGGCCATGGTGACCACGGCGTGGTGCGGTGAGGGCGGTTCGGCGGCGGGTGACGCCAGCGCGGTCGGCGCCGGCCCGTTCCCGCTGGCGCCGGGCACGGACGACGGGGAGGCGGCCGGCCACTTCGATGTGCCGCCGAGCGCGCACCCGGGAACGTACGAGATCGTCGCGACCTGTGGGGACGACGAGCGGCGGGTGACGGGCGACCTGGTGGTCACGCTGACCCCGGCCGACGAGCCGGTGTACCCCAGAGGAAGCGTGAAGACGGGGGTCGGCGGCGCTCTTGGCCCCGACCCCGTGCAGACCGCGGCCGGTGTGACGGCTCTCGCCGTCGCCGCCGCGGGCGGTACCTGGCTCCTGCATCGCCGGGCGAGAGGCGACGGGATCTGACGGGCACCCTCCGCTGCCCGTCCGCCGGTACCGCACTCCCCCACCCCCTCCGGGTCCGACGCCCCTCGCGGCCCGGAGGGGGCAGGGGAGACCACAAGGGCCCGTCTGGAGAGGGGATGTCATGCGCAGGGTCGGCAACACCGCGATAGCCGCGGTCACCGCGATCGCTCTCTGCTCCGGGGCGTGGCTGCTCGTCGGCGGCACGGAGACCGAGACCCCGCCGCAGCCGTCGGCCGCGCAGGCCGCCTCCGGCACCGGGCGGGCCGGGCAGACGCCCGCCGCACCGGCGCTGCCGCCCTCGCCGCCCGACCGGATCCGCGTCCCGGCGATCGACGTGGACGCCCCCCTGACGGGGCTCGGTCTGACGCCCTCCGGCAGCCTGGACGTGCCGCCCGCCGGCAGGAAGAACCTCGCCGGCTGGTACGAGGCGGGCACCACCCCCGGCGAGAGGGGCACCGCGATCGTCGCCGGGCACGTCGACAACGCCCAGGGCCCCGCCGTCTTCTACCGGCTCGGCGCGCTGGAGAAGGGCGCCACGATCGAAGTCGACCGGCGCGACGGCGGCGTCGCGGTCTTCACGGTGGACGCGGTGGAGGTCTACGCCGCCGACGACTTCCCCGACGCCAAGGTGTACGGCGCGGCGCTCCGGCCCGAGCTGCGGGTCATCACCTGCGGCGGCGACTACTCACGCAGTACCGGCTACCAGGGGAACGTGGTCGTCTTCGCGCACCTGACCGGCAGCCTGTGAGCCGTCCAGGACGTGCGCCCTGCCCCACAGGCCGAGCGGCGCCAGCGCCTCGTTGAGGGCGACGCCCCGCGCGGTCAGCGAGTACTCGACGCGCGGCGGCACCTCGGCGTACTCCTCGCGGTGCACGATGCCGTCGGCCTCCAGCTCCCGCAGCTGTGCGGTGAGCACCTTCTCCGTCACGCCGGGCAGCTCCCGGCGCAGGGCGCCGAAGCGGCGGATCCGCTCGCCGAGCGCCCAAAGGATCAATACCTTCCACTTTCCGCCGATCACGTCCATCGCCGCGTCGACCCCGCACACGTACGCCCCCGGCCGCCGTGCCGTACCCATCCCCGTCACCCCGTTCGTCCACCGCCCGCGTGCTTCCTCCGGGGTAACCACCCACTCGAAAGTACGTACTTGAGCGGCCGTGCCCCCCGGAAGAGGCTGTCACCATGACAGACAAGACATCCGCTCCCCGTATTCCACTCACTCCGCACACTCCGCTCACCGTCCTCGGCGCCGGCGCGATGGGCACCGCCCTCGTCCGCGCCTGGCTGGCCGCCGGGCACCCCGTGACCGTCTGGAACCGCACCCCCGCCCGCGCCGAGGCCCTGGCCGCCGAGGGCGCCGCCGTCGCCCGGACCGCCGCCGAGGCGGTGGCCGGGAACCGCCTGGTGATCGTCTGCCTGCTCGACGACGCGTCGGTCGGCGCGGCCCTCGACGGCGTCGACCTGACCGGCCGCGACCTGGTCAACCTGACCACCGGCACACCCGCCGACGGCCGGGCCCGCGCCGCGTGGGCGACGGCGCGCGGAGCACGCTTCCTGGACGGCGGCATCATGGCCGTACCGCCGATGATCGGGGCCGCCGGCTCCGGCGCGTACGTCTTCTACAGCGGCTCACGCACCCTCTTCGACGAGCACCGCGACACCCTCGCCGTCCCCGCCGGCACCCGGTACGTCGGTGAGGACGCGGGCTTCGCGGCCCTGCACGACGTGGCGCTGCTGAGCGCGATGACCGGCATGTTCGCGGGCGTCTCACACGCCTTCGCACTGATCCGGCGCGAGGCCATCGCACCGGGGGACTTCGCCCCGCTCCTGGCGTCCTGGCTCACCGCGATGGCCCCGTCCGTCCACCTGGCCGCCGCCCAACTGGAGACCGGCGACTACGGCAAGGACGTCGTCTCCAACCTCGCGATGCAGGTGGCGGGCAACGCGACGCTGCTGCGCACGGCGGAGGAGCAGGGGGTGAGCGCGGAGCTGCTGACGCCGTACATGGGGTTGATGGAGCGGTGGCTGGCGGAGGGGCATGGGGAGGAGGACGCTACGGGGATGGTGGAGCTGCTGGATTTGGGGAGGGGTGGAGCGAGCGCGTAGGCAGTGTTCGACGCTGAAGAGTGGCGACGCCGCCGTCGGGTTCTGCGGGCAGCCGGGTTGATCGTTGTTCGGCCGGTCCGGGGCGGTGTTGCAGGGGTACCGTCTGAGTGTTGCAGCAGAACGGAGTTCGCCGTGTCGCAGAGCATCGAGGAGCACACCGGCACTCGGATCGCCCGGATACGGAAGCAGCGCGGTCTGACACAGCAGGGGCTGGCGATGCGGGCGCACCTGTCGAAGTCGCTGTTGTCGAAGGTCGAGTGCGGCCAGAAGCCCGCCTCCCCGGCTCTTGTCGCCGCCTGTGCCCGTGCACTGGGTGTTTCCACATCCGACCTGCTGGGACAGCCGTACGCCGACGAACTGCGGCGCGACCGCATGGACGCCCTGATCCAGCCGATCCGTGAGGGTCTGGAGAACTGGGACATCTCTCTGGGCTGGGAGACGGCCCCGCGTCCGGCCGCGTTGATCTGGGCGGATGTCCAGCGGGCTCTGGAACAGCGCCGTCAGGCGCAGTACACGAACATGGTGCGCGACCTGCCCGTGCTGATCGACGAGTCGGTGCAGGCGGTGCACACCAGTACCGGGGCGGAGCAGCGGCTGGCCTACGAGTGTCTGGCGGAGACGTTTCGGTGTGTGTTCACCGTGGCGTGGAAGCTCGGCTTCCTCGATCTGGCGACCGTGGCGCTGGACCGGCTGGCGTGGACCGCGCCGAGCGCTGACGAGCCGGGGCTGGCCGCGATGCATGCCTTTCTGCGTGCGCAGACGACGTTGTCGTCGGGTCGGTACGACGTGGGTCTGCGGGTGGTTGACCGAGCGCTGCGGGACCTTGATGGCCAGGAGTCACGCCGTCCGGCGGGTATTGATGCGATGCGGGGCATGCTGCACTTGCGTGCTGCAACCATCGCGGGCCGGATGAAGGACCGGGACCACGCCGACGCTCGCCTGGCCGAGGCCCGTGTCCTTGCCCAGGCAACGGGCGAGGTGCCGGACTTCGGCGTCACCTGGGGACCGGTAAACGTCGGCGTGCATGCCGTGGCCATCGCCTCGGAGGCTGACGACTTCGGGCGTGCGATCGAACTCGCGGACAATGTGCGCATCCCGCGCGGCTGGACCCGTTCCCGGGCTGGGCACCACTGGATGGACCTCGGCCGGGCCCACGCGTGGGCGGGCCACCCGGACGAGGCGCTGGACTGCCTGAACCAGGCTCGGCGCATCGCTCCGCAGCAGACCCGCTACCACCCGACCGTACGGGAGACCGTGCTGGCGCTGAAGCGGCGGGAGCGGGCGCGTAACAGCTCGTTGGCACAGTACGCGGAGTGGGTCGGGATATAGCGGATTCCTGGCAGCAGGAGTTGCACCCTACGGTGCAACTGCGGTGCATCGACGGTCGGCAGGCTGACGTCTCGTCAGGACCCCCGCAACCGCGCGAACGGTCCGGGGGCATGGCCAACGCTGACAAGGAGCTTCGACATGCCGCACTGTATCGCCCACATCTTCGAACCACTGCTACGGCTGCTGCGGCCCGCACCAGGCCGCCACCGCGTACCAGCTCGCCGTTCCACCAGTCTCGATGCGGAGGCGTCGACTCAATGCCCACCTCGTGTACCCGCCGCCTCAGTGCTGAACGGTGAGAACACCGGACTGGTCCGCCCGTATCTGCTCGCACACGAGCGGCGAGAGCAGCAGCGCAGACGGACACGGCGGCGCACACTGTGGCTGGCTGTCCGCGGTATCGACACCGGCCCCCTGCTAACCCGCAGCATGGAAGTGGGGGCTCGATGAGCCTCACGAACCAAGCCCGTCTGCTGCCCTGGGCCGGGCCGGAAGGAAAACCGTGTTACCTCGCGGGCGACGGGACCGGATACCTGTCACGCCTCGCGGACAACATGGAGTCGGCCCAGCTCGGCCTGGCCGGTGAACTCGTTCAGGAGGCACAGCGCGTTCTGGACAGGCGCCAATGGACCGCTGGCGAACTACACCTTTTGGCAGTCCAGTTGACCGAAGCACTGACGAACGTGCGCCGGATCGCGGTGAGCCGGGGAGCACGCCTGCCCGCAACCGCCTACGAGGACCTCGATGCCCTCGACAAGTCCGACGACGAGCACGATGAGCAAGACGCGACGCAGCCAATCCAGCTCGGCTGACCTGCCCCTCGCGAGCCCCTGTGCCAGCCGGATGCCTGCTGCATCCCGACGGGTGGCGGGTCGCACACCAGGAGCCCCGGGAGGCTACGGCCACTCCGGGGATTCCTCACCTCGGAGCACCTCAGCCTCGATCCACCGCGTGAATTCTGAGCGTCGCCTTCGGTCGGGTTCGGGTTGATCTCTCGGAGCGCGGGCAGCGGTGGGTGCCGGGTGGCCGTCCGGTGCCGAGTCTCCGAGTTCTCTCCGCGTCGTAGTCGGTCGGGTCGAGCGCGTGGTTCAGGTGAGCATGCGCCGGCCGGTGGCTGTCCACAGTTCGGTGAGGTCTTCGGCCCAGCGCCAGTGTTCGGGCAGGTGGAGGGTGAGGCGGCGGATGGTCTCAAGAAGTACCAGGATCAGCGGGACAAGGAGCGCGAGACCGCAGGGCCGGACTGGAGAGACAACAGCCTCGCCTTCACCACGCCCACAGGACGGCCTCTCGCCCCCGCCAACTTCACCCGCCGCTTCCTCAATCGGGCCGGACTCCGGCGCATCCGTTTCCACGACCTACGCCACTCAACCGCCGCCCTGCTCCTGGAACAGGGCGTCGACCTCGTCGTCATCAAAGAACTCCTCAGCCATGCTCACATCGGCGTCACCGCCGGCATCTACGCCCACGTCCGACTCCGACTCCGACGTGACGCCATCGACGCCCTGGGCCACGCCCTCGGCGGCCAGGACGACCCTGCCGATCCACCTGCGAGAACCGTCGTCCGCTGACGTTGCCGTCAGCGTTGCCGTCAAGGCATCGCGAGGCGCCCTCTCCAAGAGCTACAGGAAGAGGGGCCTCGTCATTTCACTTCGACACCGGACAGGAATGGAGCCGGCCTTCAGGCCAACCAGGGGATGGCGCTACTCAACTGCCGAAAACCATCCGCTGCGCGGCTCAGACAAGCGTCCGAGCGAAACCAGTTTTCTGCACGCGGCAACGATTTCGTCCAGGCTTTCCGAGGATTCTTCGCCGAGACTTACCGAAAGCTTCCTGACCCTCCAGGCATCAAAGACTTCCGTCCCTTCTTCTAGAAAGTCCACGTCAACCTCGACTCCGCTTTCCTCAATGAAAAGGCATCCAGAACCGTGGACGTTGTATTCAATACCTTCCTGGATACGCCCGGCCTTCTCCAGGGCTCGCGACCTATACAGGTGGAGGATGCTAGCCAGCCCCTGACTACCCGGGTGACAGCGCTGGACAGCGCTGCGCACCCGGGAGAGGGCCTGCAAGTACGACTCGACTTCCCTCAAAGGCTGGCCTGTCATATATACCCCGGTTTCTTGTACTTGTTCACTAGTCCGGGGCTCGAAGACAACGTACGGTCTACTCCTGTCCAGCTCCCCATCCGGGAGAGCGCGCTCGACTCGGGACGAGATCATTCGTGCACAGATTACTCAACTATCGTTCGCGATCCCCGGAGGCAGTCGGGCAATCCAACGTTCGGTTTCCACTTGCTGCAGGACACGGACAAAATTCAATGTCGGCGTCATGCGTTCGAACATACGCCCGACGTTCATGGTGTATTCCTGCTTCACGGACTGCAGGACTAGGACGCGCACACCATCAAGAGCTCCAATGTCGGCCGGCACCCCATCAGGACTGATGACTCTTCCGCAGCCGTCGAGCAGTTCAAATGACGTCTTCGCTGGGGCGCTGGCCCCCAAGTAAGGATCTCCACTGGTCGCCGCTTCGACCCACCGTTGGACGGGGGGCGTGTTAACAACCCGTCCGTGTTCCCGGTCCCCGATAAGCCGGTCAGCCAGGAGGATGTGAAGCTGCCCGTTGCTTCCTATGCCACTCATCGTCAAGGCATACCCACGATGAGCACAAGGGTCGATCACCACGATAGGCTCGTCATCAAGGACCGCCGCAAGCATCGCTACCCAAACGGCGCGTTGGGAGCGGTCGGCGACAACGGCAGCTCGTTCACCCAGTTCAACCTTGACTCTTTCGGGCACCGCAATGCGGAATTGGTAATCCACCATGACGGTATTCAGGGCCTTGATCCAGTCCTCCATGTCAAACCATGCCATGGCAATCCGGGTCAGCGCTTCATGCCTCGCACTGTCCGCACTTCGACGCCACCAGGGCCGTCGCGTCAATTCGCGCACGAGTTCTTGCGTGCTGGCGCTCTCCGGCTCGGGTAGAGGCCGCCCTCCGGTTGCCGCCTCCCAGAGTTCTGGTACCGCGGCGTTAAGCATCATGGCTTCAGCGGTCCGGGAAGGCAGTATGTCGACGAGCGGCATCGGCGATCCACCCCACTCTACGCAAGCCCCTGCCAGGACGGCGGTCATGGCAAATTCTCCTCCCAACCCCGGCAGCAAAGGTGCAAGAGCCGTGACGGCGGCGGTCAGCCCCTCTACACCCTCCGCCTTGGCTACCTCCGCCAACTCATAAAGTGCAGCCTGGTAGGCGGGAGCCGAGCCCGACTCCATGGATTCTATGAGATTACGGACAGAAAACTGCACCTGGGAGGACATCATCTCACCCTGCTCACTTCGAACAAATCTACAGGATTTATGGCACTAATTAGACTTTTCCGGCATTTCGAGGTTGCCACACAATGCCCGCGACACCCATTCAGAAAAATTCATTTCAGTAGAAAATAGTGCGTTCTCGATTCCGTCATTCGGATCCCATGCCCACATCACCCCGGAAGAATCACGACAATCGATCAATGACCACACTCCACAGCCCCATTCGTATAGCCACACGAAGTACGCCGGCGTGTCGTCTTCCTCGTCACTCTGAACAGCTTCATGAATGTGAACGATGTCGGACCAGTCACCGTTCCATTCGCCACCTGGAACACCAAGCACACCATCTTCCGGGCCAAACCCACCGTTCGCGGCCTCCAAGTAGAGGCGCCTCAACAGTACTGGCAGAGGAAAACCGATGGCCCTTTCTGCAGCGTCTACGACACCTGGCTCCGCTGGCACAGGCAGATCTTGCTGATGAGCGACTTCGACTACTTTGCGAATGATTTCATCTTCAGTCATTCTTACCTTCCTCGGAACTTGATCTAGCGTCCTGCCATAACCGATGAGGCAGGGCACACGATGCATGCCCTGCCTCATCATATCTTGCTGCCTAGCGCCCTCGGGAAGCGCGCCCCCCGAAGAATCCGGACTTGAGGTTTCTTAGAACTACGTCAAGCGCCTTGCCGCTCCCACTCGACTGCCGCATGCTCTTCAGGAGGGGTCCGTCGACTATGCGCCCATTGATCATTCCATTACTTCGCTTTGAAATTTGCACATCATCGCGACCGATGAATTTTGTGAGCTGCCTCGCACAGTGTTCGGAGCACACTCGAACGTTCACGTACGCACTATTGACTCGAAGGATCCTACCTCCGAGATCCTTGGTTTGCTGATTTACGCTACTACGATACCGAGCAGCTGCATCTTCGGAATGCCCCTTACCGTCCGCTGCACTAGCCCGATAAACTGGTATTCCCAGTCGCGTATACTCATCAAGCAAACTCTTGGGAAGACCGCCCTTGCTAACGAATCCAACTACTCTCGTAGGATCAGTAGAGCCCCACCCCTTTCCTTTGACCTGCACCTGAGCAAGAGTCAGCGCGAAGTTTCCTCGGCATTTTGCCGGATTCTTCAGGCAGAATTTCTGGAGGGTGTCAAGGCCGTACTGAAACTGAGTCTGGTCCCCTTGGAACTGCAGGCTCATCGCGATGTACGTGATAACAGCAGGAGCTATATCGTTCAGCGGATCGGGACCCAATTTCAACGGCTCCTGTGTTTCACCGTCATCCTTAGTGGTGGCGGTTCCACAGTTGCTATTGCAGGGATGCTTTTCCTGCGGGGGTCCCTCTACAGCTTCGTTAGGTCGCCCGTTTCCTTGTGAGCCGTCCGGGCGTGTGGGACACGCTTCCTCGGCTCCACCTGATCCGCCGCAGGCGAGACCCATGCCAGTGGGGTCAGAGAAGACGAGAGGATTCTGCGCCCCGTAGCTGTAGCCGTTGAGCGTTTGAGGCTCGTCCGCTTCCAGGAGGGGATCTACGCTGATGAACTGGCCAAGATCAGGATCGTACTCACGCGCTCCGATGTGAGTGAGCCCAGTGGTGGCGTCGTGTGTCTTCCCAAGGAAACCCTTGTCGTCGGGCCACGGTCCGAACAGAGGGCTGCCACGGTCCTCGCCGAAGGGCGTGGTGTAGCGCTTGGTGAACTTTTGATCGAGTCGATCAATGGCCAGGCTGGAGGTGCCGTGCTGGTCGCTGATGAGGAAGGTGACTTTGTTGGTACCGGTCTGATTGGACCGCATGGCGGCTGTCATGCCGTCTACTGCGTAATAACGCTGTGCCCATGAAGTGCCGTTGGCGCGGAGATGGAGTTCGGTGGTACCGGTGTAGAGGACGCGTTCGCCGTCTTCGGTCGTGCGGATGAGGAGGGTGCCGTCGGCGCCGTACAGGTAGTCGGTGGACTCGTCGTCCTCGGTGAGGCGGGTGAGCTTGCCTTCTTCCGACCAGGTCAGGTCCTGGGCGGTGCTGGCGGCGGTGCCGGGGCGTTTGGTTGTGTTGCCGGCGGTGTCGTAGCTGTACGTGCGTTCGGGCTTGGTGCAGTCGGTCTTGGTGGTGGTGCCGGTCAGGGTGTGGGGCTGGTCGGTGTTGGTGTAGCAGTAGGTGGTCTTGGTGGTGGCGGTGCTGGTGTGGTCGGTTTCGGTGGTGCGCTGACCCGCGGTGTTGTAGGTGTAGCTGGTCCAGTAGGGGGCCGGGCCCGACAACGTCGTGGCGCTGCGGGGGTCGGTGCACTTCTGGGAGGCGGGGGTCCAGGCTTCGGTGAGGCGCTGGTGGGCGTCGTAGGTGAAGCACTGGGTCTCGGGGCTGCTGGCGCCGCCGACTGTGGTGGGGTCGCTGATGGAGGTGACGTTGCCGGTCTGGTCGTAGGTGTAGTTCAGTTCTTGCAGGTGGTAGGGGTGGGTGAGGTCCTGGGTGAAGGTCTGGGTGAGGCGGCCGGTGCCGGCTTCGAAGCGGTTGGCGACGTAGACCTCGTCTTCGCCGGTGCCCATGGTCAGGGTCTGTGGTTGGGCCAGGGCCGTGTAGTCGATGTCGGGCAGGTAGGTGCCGATGGCGGTGAGATTGCCGAGGTGGTCGTGCTTGTAGTCGACCCACTCTGAGGGGAGACCGCCCAGGGCCGGGTCTTCGGTCTGCTTCAGGGTGCCGTCGATGTTGTAGTGCGTTTCCGTGGCGACGGTGGCGGGCTGGCCGGCTTTCACGAACGGGTCGCTGGCGGGCAGCTGCAGTTCGGTGGCGGTGGCGCGCCCCATGCTGTCGTAGGCGGTGACGGTCTGGGTGTACGCGCTGCCGCTCTTGCCGCCGATGTAGCGGGTGGATGCGGTCGGCTGGCCCTTGAGCAGGGTGTCGTAGGTGTACCCGGTGAGCTGGTTCGCGTCGGTTTTGGAGCCGGCCCACGTGCCGGTGGGGCGGCCGAGTTCGTCGTAGGCACTCAGGATCGACTTGCCGCGCGAGTCGGTGGCTTTGACGACCTGGTCGAGGGCGTTGAACTGGGTGGTGGCCTTGCCCTTGTCCGGGTCGTCGGTGCCGGTCTGGCGGCCGAACAGGTCGTAGGCGTAGGACCAGTTTGCACCGTCCGGCCCGCTGATCGCCTCCTGTCGGCCGTCGAGGCCGTAGGTGAACTTCGTGGAGGTGTAGTCAGTGCCGGGGCCGGTGCCGAAGTCGGCGTCGGCGGGGCTTTCACCGGCGTAGCTGCGAGTCTCGGTGGTCTTGCCTCGGATGTCGGTGATGGTGCGCTGGGCGGAGCCGCCGTCGAGCGCGGTGGTGGCGGTGGAGTTGCCGGTGTAGCTGGTGGTGGTGGCCCACTTCTTGACGCCGCCGACGTAGAAGGCGCTGATGGTGGGCCGGCCTGCGCCGTCGAAGACCGTCTCGGTCTGTTTGGGGGCGCCGCCGTATTCGGCTCGGGTGTAGGTGCCGTTGGGGGTGCTGGTGTTGTCGAAGATGTCGGCGAACGACTCGTAGGCGAGCCCGCGGGTGTCGTAGTGCGTGTCGGTCAGCAGCCGTCCGCCCTCGGGGGTCGGAGTCTGGCTCTGCAGGGGCCTCAGCAGGGAGTCGTAGACGGCGTAGCTGGTGGTGTACGTGTCCCCGTTGGTCAGGGTCGAGGTGGACACCCACGACGGGTTGGCGTTGTCGAGGTGGTAGTCGAACTTTACGTTCGGATTCTGGCTGCTGCTGCGGTTGGGCAGCCGTACCTCGGTGACCCGGCCGAGCGCGTCGTACTTCTGCTCCGTCAGCTTGGCGTTGATGTCGAAGCTCATCTTCGTCAGGCCGCGGCGGGGTTCGAGGAAGTTGTACGAGCGGTAGCCCTTGGGGTCCGTGGAGATCGTCTTGGTCAGGGGGCCGGCGTCGGCGGGTGTGTAAGCGGTGGACGAGGTGCGGTTCGCGGTGTCGGTGACCGCCAGGGGGCGGCCCAGGGCGTCGTAGGTGGTGGTCGCGACGGTCTGCCAGCCGGAGGGCAGTCGCTGTCCGTCGCTGCCCGCGGTGGCCGTGTAGCCGGTGGCGCGGCCGGTCCAGGTGGCTTGCCCCTTGGTGGGCTTCTGGGTGGCCAGCCAGGTCGTGGCGTCCGTCTTGTCGTAGACGATCGCGGTGTCGGCGAGGACGTCGCCGGAAGTGGTGCTGGTGACGGGCAGGTTCAGGCTGGCGTCGGTGACGGTGCACGTCTTGGCGACGGTGCGGGTGCGGGAGACCAGGCTGTTGATGCCCGCGTCTGGGTTGCGGGCGTACCAGGTGCGGGTGCACGTTTCGTCGCCGCCCAGGCCGGCCTGGCCCCAGTCGTCGGCGGCGTAGACCATGCCGAGGTCGTCGTATTTCTGGCCGGTGGTGTGGGTGCGCCAGGTCTTGGAGCCGGTGAGGTAGGTGCTGGTGTAGGTAGAGGAGTTGCGGATCCACAGGGCGGTGTGGTCGGCGGCGTCCGGGACCGTCTGGGTGGCGGTGTTCTTGTAGGCGTAGTTCTTGAAAACGCTGCTGATGGGCTGGGTGCCGTTGTAGGTGACCTGCTGGCGCAGGCTGCCCTTGTACCGGTCGCTGTCGGTGACTGGGGAGAAGTCGACGTCCGTGTCGAGCAGCGGGGCCACGGTGACGGACTTGGTGGTGCCGTCCTTCTTCTTGTCGCCGTGCATGCCCTGCAGGTAGAGCGAGACGGTCTTGGACCGGGTGCCGCCGGCAGCGCCGGTGTAGGAGGTGACCTGGCGGTAGCCGCGCCAGTCGGACCAGGTCCGCTCTTCCTTCGGGATGAACGGGTCGTCGTTGTGGTGCCAGGCGGCGCCGCTATAGGAGTAGGCGTACTCCACGGCCGGGTTGGTGACGGCGGCGTCGTGCACGCCGACGGCGGTGACGCGGTACTTGTGGAACCAGTCGATCGCCGCGTTCTCGGCCCCGTTGATGTGCCAGTACTGCGGGTAGCAGGAGCGGGTGTTGGTGTCCGGCGCGGCGCCCAGGACCTCGCTGCGCTTGCACTCGGGGGTGGACAGGGTCACCTGGGTCGTGGCGCCGGTCTCGGACGTGATGGTGGAGATGCGGGGGCGGGTCAGGGGCAGGATGTCGTCGGTGGCGTCGACTCGATTCGGCCGCGTCTGATAGGTGAAGCTGACGGGGTCGACCTTGATCTCCGTGTCCCCGGCCTTTGCGGTGCGACGGAGTTCCGTGAGGGTAAGGACCTGGTCCGAGCTGTCGCCGATGTCGCCGCCGTCGAGGTACTCCTCGGTCAGCGCCCAGGCATCCACCGGGTCGTAGGCGCTGCTGGTGGCGTTGTAGGAGGAGGTGTTGATTGCGGTCAGCCGCTTGCGGGTGAAGAAGGACGGGCCGGCCGCGTCGCACTCGTCGTCGTTCAGGGAGCAGATCGCGTCGAAGGGGACGTCGGGCCAGTTCTCCGCGGTGTCCTTGGTGAGCTTGTCGCTCTCACACTCGGCTACGGAGACGGTGCAGCGTTCCGCGTAGGTGAAGGTGACCTTGGCGTCGGCCTTGTCGGTGAACAGGGCATCCTTGCGCAGGCCGTACTCAATGCGGTTGAGGTAGCCGCCGCGGTTGTAGGGTTCGCTGGCCTTGGTGGCCTTGTTCTTCTTGTAGTGGTTCGACTCCGCGGTGTACCAGTACGTGGACGCGTTACCACGGGTGTCCTCGACGTAGTCGAGATTCCAGCGCCACGCCTGGGTCAGCGCACGGTCGGCGAAGGCGTCGCCGCCGCTGTAGCCGGGTTCGCCGGAGTCGTCACCGAAGACCGGAACGTTCCAGGTCGAGTTCGTACGCTGGGTGCCGGCGCCGTCGAGTTTGTTCTTGCCGAAGACGTACTTGGTGCCGTCGCCGGTGGTGACGGTCCAGTACTCGCCGTTGTCGTCGTCGTTGTCGGCGCCGGTGGAGCGGGTCACCGTGGAGGCGTCGTCATTCTCCAGGTGCCACTTGCCGCTGTCGTTGTCCTTGATCAGGCGGGTCGACTTGCCGTTCAGGATCAGGCTCGCGTTGTCGTACTTCCAGCACTGGTCGAAGACGTCGTCATGACCGTCGTCGTCACAGGAGCCGTAGGTGCGGGTGATGTAGGACTCGGTGAGGGTGAAGCCCTCGCCCACCGTCGTGGTCTGGTTGTTCGTCGTCGCGGTGCGGCCGTCGACGCTTCCGGAGTCGTAGGACAGGGACAGGGGCGGTACCGGTCCGGCGGCGGCGGGCGGCATCGTGAAGTCGTAGGACCAGGTGAACGCGCCGGAGCTGCCGCCTGCCTGCCAGGACGAGGACTCCGACAGCTTCGTTGCCGAATAGTCGCCTGTGCCCTTGGGGGACTGTCCGGCGCCCGCCGATGCCGCCGTCACCGCCAAGATGGTCGCCCCGGTGGCGGTGCCGCTTGCCTCGCCCCGCAGCTGTGTGGTGGGACCGTCCGAGGCTCGGCTCAGCCGGGCCTGCGCCGAGACCGTGTGGTCGCCGAGGTTGTTGTCGGAGGCCAGCGGAGTCTGTGTCCGGCACCCGGGCTTGTCCGGGGTCGTCAGTGCGCAGGCCGGCAGTTGAACAAGGCGCAGCCGCTGGGACCAGCCACCGCCGATGGCCGAGGCGAAACGGCCATAGTCGACGCGGACGTCCGCCGTCCCGGGTGTTTCGGCCGTGGCTGTCAACAGGACGCCGGTGACGCCGGCGTTGCGGGCCGTCTTCTGGTCCAGGACGTTGATGTGTGCCTTGCCTGCCGCGTGGGCGGAGGCGGAGCGCTTGTCGGTGGCGGCGGCAGGGCTCACGGTGATGGGCAGACCGCCCGGAGTGCTCTTGGCGTTGGTGCCGCGCTTCAGAGTGAACGTTGCCCTGTCCGGCTTCGGCCAGGCAACAGCATTCCGTTCCGCTGTCGCCTGCTTGGCCTGCTCGGCATTGGCCTTGCGCTCCTTGGCGACCTTGGCCTGTGCCTTCTTCGCCTCGGGTGCGTCGAAGGCTTTGACCTTCGTCACCGGGGACTTGGGGGCATCGGGCCGTCCCAGGCCCTCCTGCTCTGCGGCCAGCGCCACCTGCGCCAGCCCAGTGGGCACGATCAGCGCCAGCGCCAGTGCCTGCGCCAGCAGGCGGCCTGTGCCAGGACGGTCTGCCTCACCTCGTCGTCTTGAGGTGCCTATGCCAAAGACCATGATTCTTGCCCCACCCAGTTCCTACGAAAGAAGTCGGTCGCCCGGTGCGTGGAGAGCACCGCCGCGTGAGCCGTCGCCTGATGCGGTGGGGACAGGACGCGTTGACGTCCGTCCCCACCGTTCGACCGTCAGTCGCCCACGGTCTCGCTGACCTGTCTGGTAGTCGCCATCGCACCGGCCCACACGCGTGCCTCTTCCAGCCGGGCGGGCAGGTAGTGCTGCCACTTCCCCTTGGTGAAGCCCTTGCCGAGCGCGAAGTCACCCGTTCCGGCCTTCGCAGTGAAGACGCGGGGCTCACCGTTGGCAATGTGGCCGACGTAGAGGGTGACGGTGTTTTCGCCGGCGTTGAAGACACCGGTCAGGCGGACCATGTCGCCCATCGCTGCGATCGATTCCGAGGCGACGGCATCGAGAGTGCCGTCCGCGTTGAGCCGGCCGAAGTACCAGAAGCCCTCCGCGACCGTTCTTGGCTCCCCCGTCTTCTCATCTAGCTCGGTCATGCTGCCGGTCCGCTTGTACCAGATGCCCCACGCCGATCCGTCACTGGTGCGCTGGCCCAGGACCTGACCGGTGTAGCCCACCGGCTTGGACATGAGCTCGTCCGAGTCCAAAGCCACCCGTGTGGTGACGGTGAACGAACCCGTGTCATCCACCACAGGCCCGTCCGCGGTGGCCGCGTCGTCCACGCCGTCAAGAACGACGGCCGGGCCGTCCCGCGGCTCCTCACCGTCCTGGGGCTCCTCCTCGTCCAGCGACGTCCCGCCTTCGAGGGTCAGCGACTTGCCGTAGCCGGGGAGGGTGTCGGGGATGGTGGTGCCGCTGCCGCGTTCGGCCGACCAGTCCGCCACCAGCTCCACCGCCGCGCGGCCCGGTGAGTTCATGGGCTGCGCCAGATCCGCGATCTCCTGTGGCACCAGTGCCCGCTGCCAGACCGTGGGCTCGTCCACATTGCCCTTGAAGTAATCGCTGTACGTGTCCGACCAGTGCATGCGGCCGATCTGCAGTGGACCGGTCGCCGCCCAGGCTGTCGTGTACGGCGATGTGCCCTGCAGCTTGCCGTTGACGTACAGCCGGATCTCCTTCTTCTCCGCGTCGTAGACGCCGGTCAGAAGGGTCCAGGCTCCGATGGTCGGTGCGTCGGAGGAAGCCACCTTCTGGTACGACCAGGTATCCGTGACCGGGGCGTCCTTGTTGACCGCCCGCAAAGCCCATTTGCCGGCCTCGTGCTCGTAGCCGAGCGCGAAGAGGCTGCGGTGGTCGCCGTCCTGGCTGAGCACGGTGGAGTTGTGCGTCGGCGCCTCGGTCAGCCGTGCCCACGTGGAGATGGTGTACGAGGCGCGCGTTTCCAGGACCTGGCCGTCCGTAGCCGCGTAGCCGCTGGTTCCGTTCAGGGCCAAGGCCTTGTCGGTGATGGGAGCCTGGGGGGCGTCGTCGGAGTCATGGGTGATGACGCCGCGGCGGCCGTGGTCGTCGCGTTCCGCTCCCCCGCCGAGGGTTGCGTTATCGGCGTCGTCTTCGTCGGTGGCTGTGTCGGCTGCAGTGGCGCCGTCTTCGCCGAAGTGCCATTGGCCGACCTTGGCGCCGCCGTCATCGACCAGGAAGTCAACCACCGACCGTTCGCCGAACCTGCCCATACCGACGTTGTCCCTGGGCATCACGTACAAACTGAAGAAGCCTGCGCCGGGCGGCCTGACCTCAACCGACGCCGTGTTCCCCTGAACGGTGGACCACGTCTCGTCGGAGGAGAGGCGATACATGTAGAAGTCGATGGTGTCGCCCTGAGCGGGTGCGAACGTGAAGGTGGCCGCTTCTCCCGGCCCCCCGCCGGGCTGGCAGCTGTTGGTTACGCACTCGGAATAGGGTTCGCCGACGGTGACCGTCGGTGCTTTGGGCGCGGTGGGGTCGACCTTGAAGTAGCAGAATCCGTTGGAGGCGTCACTGCTCAGGTGGGAACCGTTGTTGTAGTAGGACCAGGTCCAGGCGTGGTAGCGGTACACCTTGCCCTCGGACAGGTTGGACCACTTGAGGGACACCGCCTTGTTGTCCCCGACGTATCCCGTGGTGGGGGAGAGTGAGCCGGACGATGGCGGAGCGACGTCGGTCCAGGTCTTGTCGGCGCTCTGTACGTCGACATCGAAGTACACGCGCAGTTGTGCCTGGGCTTCTCCCCCCGACTTGGTCTGCGGCGTGGCCCTCAGCGTCGGTGCAGGATAGGAAGTGATCGCCGGGTTGCTTTCACTCTTCTCGCAGACCGGCGTCACGCCCGCTTTGGGAGGCTGAAAGCCGACACTCGTGGGCTTGTCCGGCAGACCGACGAAGTCGACCGAAAGGACGGCGTCGTTCTTGAACCGCTTCCACGCCGAGGCGTCGGACTCGTCGTGCGCCCGGATCTCCAAGGTGAGTCGGGAGAACTTGCCGGCGGCGAAGCTCCTCACGGTCGGGGTGAGGTTCTCGTTCGTTTCCTCGGGGTTGTCGTTGAACTCGATCGGTGCGTCCGGTGAGTCCGGGTCGCACAGCGATCCGCGGCCGGCCGACACCCACCGGTCGCCCATCCAGTCCAGTTCCTTCGGCCGCGACGACCAAGTGGTGGACGAGGAGATGTTGTTGGTGCGGACCAGGTCCACCCAGCGCGGGTCGCACTGGAACGCCCACGGCTCCGTCACCCGGAAGGTCGCGTCCAGGATGTGCTTGCCCTTGAGGTTGTTCGGGGAGAACTCGAAGTACAGCTTCTGCACGTAGCCGGGGCCGCAGTAGTAGCCGGCCCAGGAGCCGCACTTGCCCGCGCCCTTGCCCAGGCCGTCGTCCCCGTTGCCCCAGCCGTAGGACTCGTATCCGTCACTGCGCAGCAGGGTGCGTTCCGACTCGTCCCACGTCACTGGGGGGTCGATGAACACGGGGAAGGCCGACTCCGCCGTCGAGGTCAGCATGTCCGCGTCCGGGATCACCGACAGGGAGTCCTGGGTCACCTCGACGTCCAGGCGGGTCACTGTGTCGCCTTGGCCAGGCTCAAGACCGGAGCCGGACGGTGCGCTTTCCGCCGGGTCCGAGGGTTCGCCCTCCTGCATCCCGCCCGGGAGGTCGGCGGCCTGCACGGTCACAAGCTGCGGCTGCGTGCCCTCGGTGGCGCCCTGGCCGGCCGAGTCCCACATGCGGGCCGGCGGCGACTTGAACACCGTGACGCCATTGCCGTCGACGGCGGCCAGATTGCCCGCCGCCCCCTCACGCACCGTCAGGTTCCGTGTGTCGAGGCCGAAGGTGAGCTTCTCGAACTCGTCGCTCGCCGCCGCCTCTGGTGTCTTTACCACCAGCACGTACTTGAAGCTCTCGGTCGTGGCGGTGACCTTCAGGTCGACGTCGTCAAGTACTTCCGGGTACACGGCACTGGCCCCGTCCAGACGCGGGGCGGGAAGCTCACCGGGCCAGTCCAACGCCAGCGACCGGCCCTCGTCCTCGATCCGCGCCAGCGGCCCGGCGTCCCCACCCCCGGAGAACGCCATCTGCACGGCCGCGCCCCTCGGGCCCACCGTGCCGTCCGCCCGCTTCACCAGCGTCGGATCCGGCGCCTGCCATCCACCGTCCGCTGCCGGAGCGCGCACCGGCGTGGACGACTCCTCCAGCGTGAACGTGTGGCCATCCGGGTTGGCGAACACCGTCGTCCGCGCCGTGCGCTCCCCGGTCACCTCCACCCGCTGACCGGACTCCTCCGCCTGGTCGAGAGCCTTCCGCCCCTCCGACAACGGGGCGGCGGCGGGCAGATCGTCCCCGGCGGCCAAGGCCACCGGTCCGGGCACAAGCGAGGCCGCCAACGCGGCACACGCCACGACAGCCAGACCTGCACTCCTCCCCCCGCCGGGCCCACGACCGGCAGCCGCCGATCTCTCACTCCGCCAGAAGAAGGCAAGGCTCCCGCCCTGCAACCGAGTCCACATCCCCGTCACACCCCGCCCACAAGATTTTCAAAAGTAGCCGGAAGTAACTAACGCCCCAACAGAACGCCAGGTCAACAGGAAGGAAGCGGACAACATGCGCCAAGTTCCGGAAGGGCATGTGAGGAACCCGACGTTTGAGCAGGGTTGTACGGAAGATGATCACGCTTTGGCATCGTTGTCGGCGCAGGCCGACCTGGAGCGACCGGCCTGGCAGTCACCCCATCCGCCGGACAGGGTTCAGGCCAGCCACTGCTCATACGCCAGATTCGCCACCAGCGCGAACACCACCGTCAGCAGCACCACCCGCACGAAGCCGCTGCCCTTCTTCAGGGCCGTGTGTGCGCCGAACATGCCGCCGGCCAGGTTGAAGAGGGCCATCAGGGCGGCCAGTTGCCACAGGACGGTGCCCTGCCAAGCGAACGTGGCGAGGGCGCCCGCGTTGGTGCAGCAGTTGACGATCTTGGCGGTGGCCGAGGCGGTGACCAGGTCCAGGTGGAGCAGGGCGGTGAGCCCGAGGACGAGGAACGTGCCGGTGCCGGGGCCGACGAGGCCGTCGTAGGAGCCGATGCCGAGGCCGGCGAGGCCGATCGCGGCGAGGATCCGGCGGCGGGTGGCCGGGCCGGTCGCGGGGGCCGTGCCGAAGGCCGGGCGGAAGATCACGAAGGCGGCGACGGCGAGCAGCACCACCATGATCACCGGCTTGAGCACCTCGGTGCTCATCCCGGCCGCGAAGAAGGCCCCGCCGGACGAGCCGGCCAGCGCCGCCAGCCCGATGCGGATGGCCATACGGACGTCCACCGGGGCCTTGCGGGCGTACGTCACCGCCGCGCCCGTGGTGCCGACGATGGCGACCGCCTTGTTGGTGCCCAGCGCGTGCGCGGCGGGGGTCCCGGCGGGCAGCCCGAGCAGCAGGGCGGGGAGCAGCAGGAGTCCACCGCCGCCGACCACGGCGTCGATCCAGCCGGCCGCGAGGGCGGCGAGGCAGAGGAGAATCACCGTGGTCAGCGATATGTCGGGCATGATCGCGACCTTATGGACGGGATCGGTGTGCCGTCCATCGAGATGAGGGACAGATTAGGGACATCTGAGGTTCGTCGCGGACGACCGCCTCCGGCACCCGCACCCGCCGACGCGCCCCTCACACCCACCCCCCGCACCCGCTGAGGGCAGCGTTCCCCGCGGGAAACAGACGCGATGCGACCGGGTAACACCGGCACCGCACGCTCAATGCCATGACCTCGAATACGCGTGTGGTGGTGATCGGCGCCGGACTCGCGGGTGTGACGCTCGCCCGGCTCCTCGGTGAGCTGGGCACGCCCGCGCTGCTGGTCGGCGACGAGGAGCACCGCCCGTACAACCGGGTGCTGCTCGCCGAGGTGCTGGCCGGACGGTACGGCCCCGACGTGATCGCCCTGCCGGCGCCCGCCGGGCTGCTGCGCGGCCGGGTCACCGGCATCGACCGGGCCGGGCGGACCGTGCGGTGCGCCGACGGCTCCGTGATCGCGTACGACACGCTGGTCCTGGCCAGCGGCTCCAACGCCGTGCTGCCGCCGCTGCGCGGCCTGTTCACCCCGGACCGCGCGCTGCCCGAGGGCGTGCACGCGTTCCGGACGATGGACGACTGCCTGGGGCTGTCCAAGTCGGTGCGGCCGGGGGTGCGGGCGGTCGTCATCGGGGGCGGGCTGCTCGGCGTCTCCGCCGCTCGCGCGCTGGCCGTGCGCGGCGCCCAGGTCGTGCTCGCCCAGCAGTCCGAGCGGCTCATGGAACGCCAGCTCGACCCGGCGGCCTCCGTGCTCGTGCGGCGGCACCTGGAGGACCTCGGCGTCGAGGTGCACACCGAGTGCCGGGTGCGCGACGTGCGCAGCGTCGGCGGGGCCGTGCGGTCGGTGGAGATGGCCGACGGGTACGCCCTCGGCGCCGATCTCGTGGTCCTCGCCTGCGGGGTCCGCCCCCGTGTCGGCCTCGCGCGGGACGCGGGGCTGGAGGTCGGCAAGGGCGTCCTCGTCGACGACGAGCTGCGCACCTCCGACCCGCACATCCGCGCCGTCGGCGACTGCGCCCAGCACGACGGACGCGTGTACGGACTGGCCGCGCCCGCCCTCGAACAGGCCGGCGCGCTGGCCGGACTGCTCGCCGGGAACGGCACCGCCCGCTACACCGGCACCCGCTCCCTGACCCGGCTCACCCTCACCGGGCCCGACAGCCCCTTCGCCGGGCCGGACGGCTCTTTCGACCTCGCCGCGTTCGGCGAGACCGACCCCCTCCCCGGCGACGACGTCGTGCAGCTCGCCGACGCCACCCGGGGCACCTACCGCAAGGTCGTCGTCCGTGACGACCGGCTGGTCGGCGGGGTCCTGGTCGGCGAACTCGGCACCGTCGGCGCGCTCGCGCGCGCCTGGGAGGGAGCAGAGCCGCTCCCCTCCGACGGCGGCCCCCTGCTCCACCTGCTCACCCATGACGGAGGCTCCTGATGACCGCCACCCCGGGGCACACCCCGACGATCGTGCTTGTCGGCCACGGCATGGTCGGCCAGCGCTTCCTCGAAGCACTCGCCGGGCGCGGCCTGACCGCCACGCACCGCGTGGTCGTGCTGTGCGAGGAGCCGCGCCCCGCCTACGACCGCGTTCAGCTCACCTCGTATTTCTCGGGCAAGACCCCCGAGGACCTGTCGATGACGGACCTCGCCTTCATCGAGGAGCACGGCATCGAACTGCGCGTCGGTGACGCGGCGGAGACGATCGACCGGGACGCGCGCAAGGTGACCGCCCGGTCGGGTCTGGTCGTCGAGTACGACGTCCTCGTCCTGGCGACCGGCTCCTACCCGTTCGTCCCGCCGGTCCCCGGCAAGGACGCCGAGGGCTGCTTCGTCTACCGGACGATCGAGGACCTGCTCGCCATCGAGGAGTACGCGAGGACCGCGACGACCGGCGCGGTGGTCGGCGGCGGCCTGCTCGGCCTGGAGGCGGCCGGCGCGCTGAAGGGGCTCGGACTCACCTCGCACATCGTGGAGTTCGCGCCCCGTCTGATGCCGGTCCAGGTCGACGAGGGCGGCGGCGCGGCGCTGCTGCGCACCATCGAGGGCATGGGCCTGTCGGTCCACACGGGGGTCGGCACCCAGGAGATCGTGGTCGACGAGGCGTCGGGCGCCGTCACCGGCATGAAGCTGTCCGACGGCTCCGAACTCGCCACCGACCTGGTGGTGTTCAGCGCCGGCGTCCGCCCCCGCGACCAGCTGGCCCGGGACTGTGGTCTCGCGGTCGGCGAGCGCGGCGGCATCAGCGTCGACGAGCGGTGCCGCACGGTCACCGACGAGCACGTGTTCGCGATCGGCGAGTGCGCGCTGGCGTCCGACGGGCGGGTCTACGGGCTGGTGGCCCCCGGTTACGAGCAGGCCGAGACCGTCGCCGCGACGATCGCGGCCGAGGAGGCGTCCTTCACCGGCGCCGACCTGTCCACCAAACTGAAGCTGCTCGGCGTGGACGTGGCGTCCTTCGGCGACGCGCACGGCACCGCCGAGGACTGCCTGGACGTGGTCTACTCCGACTCCCGCGCGGGGCTCTACAAGAAGCTGGTCGTCGGCCGCGACGGCACGCTGCTCGGCGGCATCCTGGTCGGCGACGCGGAGGCGTACGGCACGCTGCGGGCCTTCACCGGCTCGGTCCCGCCGGTCTCCCCCGAGTCGCTCGTGCTGCCCGCCGGTGCCGGGGCCCCGGTCCAGCTGGGCCCGTCCGCGCTTCCCGACGACGCGGTGATCTGCTCCTGCCACAACGTCACCAAGGGCAGCATCCGCGGCGCGGTGACGGAGCACTCCTGCACGACCGTGCCCGAGGTGAAGAAGTGCACCAAGGCCGGTACCGGCTGCGGCTCCTGCGTCAAGGTGCTCGGCCAGCTCGTCACCGCCGAGCTGGAGGCGAGCGGCGTCGAGGTCGACAAGGGCCTGTGCGGCTGCTTCGCCCAGACCCGCGAGGAGCTGTACGAGATCGTCCTCGCCCTGCGGGTCACCTCCTACCGCGAGCTGCTCGACCGGCACGGCCGTGAGGGCGCCCGGGGCGGCGACGGCTGCGAGGTCTGCAAGCCGGCGGTCGGCTCGATCATCGCCTCCCTGGCCCCGGCGATCGGCGCGAGCGGCTACGTCCTGGAGGGCGAGCAGGCCGCGCTCCAGGACACCAACGACCACTTCCTGGCCAACCTCCAGAAGAACGGCTCGTACTCCGTCGTCCCGCGCATCCCCGGCGGCGAGATCGCCCCGGAGAAGCTGATCGTCATCGGCGAGATCGCCCGGGACTTCGGGCTCTACACGAAGATCACCGGCGGTCAGCGCATCGACATGTTCGGCGCCCGCGTCGAGCAGCTGCCGGTGATCTGGGCGCGGCTGGTGGACGCCGGCTTCGAGTCCGGGCACGCGTACGGGAAGTCGCTGCGCACCGTGAAGTCCTGCGTGGGGCAGACCTGGTGCCGGTACGGCGTCCAGGACTCGGTGCGGATGGCGATCGACCTGGAGCTGCGCTACCGGGGGCTCAGGTCCCCGCACAAGCTCAAGTCGGCGGTCTCCGGGTGCGCCCGCGAGTGCGCCGAGGCCCAGTCCAAGGACTTCGGCGTGATCGCCACCTCCAACGGCTGGAACCTCTACGTCGGCGGCAACGGCGGCGCCACCCCGCGCCACGCGGACCTGCTCGCGCAGGACCTCTCGGACGCCGAACTGGTCCGCCTCATCGACCGGTTCCTGATGTTCTACATCCGCACCGCCGACAAGCTGGAGCGCACCTCCACCTGGCTGGAGCGGATCCCCGGCGGCCTGGACCACGTACGGGACGTCGTCGTGCACGACTCGCTCGGCATCTGCGACGAGCTGGAGTCCCTGATGCGCGCCCACGTCTCGCACTACCGCGACGAGTGGGCCGCGACCATCAACGACCCCGAGAAGCTGGCCCGGTTCGTGTCCTTCGTGAACGCGCCCGACACCCCCGACCCGGTCGTGGGCTTCGTGCCCGAGCGCGACCAGATGAAGCCCGACCTGCCGCTGCTGGACATCGGTGTGCGGCGTACCGAGGAAGACCTCCTGGAAGGAAGCACCCGGCGATGACCCTGGCCCCCGAGACCACCGACCTCAAGGTCCTGCTGCGGCTGACCGACGACTGGTTCACGGCCTGCGACCTCGGCGCCCTGCTCCCCGGCCGCGGCGTGGCGGCCCTGCTGCCGGACGGCGGCCAGGTGGCCCTCTTCCGCGACCGGGAGGGCGGGCTGTACGCCATCGACAACCGGGACCCGTTCACCGGCGCCGCGGTCCTCTCCCGCGGCCTGACCGGCACCCACCAGGGCCGCCCGTTCGTCGCCTCCCCGCTGCTCAAGCAGCGCTTCGACCTCAGCACCGGGGAGTGCCTGGACGACGAGGCGGTACGGGTGGCGGTGTACGAGGTCAAGGCGGCCTGAGTCCTCAACTTTCTTGACCGTTCGTTCCAGCTGGATCTAGGCTGCAACGCGTGGCCAGGACCAAGGAGTTCGATCCGGACGCCGCGCTGCGGGCAGCCCTGGAGCTGTTCTGGGAGCGCGGCTACGAGGGGACGTCGATGTCCGACCTCGTGGAGCGTCTCGGCGTCGGACGCGCCAGCATCTACGCGACCTTCGGCAACAAGCGCGAGCTGTACCTGAAGGCGCTGGCGCGTTACGAGGAGGGGCTGCTGCCGGACCTGCTGGCGGACCTGTCCCGGCCGGGCGCCGCCCTGCCGGGCGTCCGGTCCCTGGTGCGGCGCTACGCCGCCGAGGCGACCGCCGAGGAACTGCGCCTGCGCGGCTGCTTCGTCACCAACACCGCCGCCGAACTGGCCCCGCACGACCCGGTCGCCGCGCGGCGGGTCGAGCGCAACTGGGACCAGCTGGAGACCGTGCTGCACTCGGCGCTGACCCGGGCCGGGGCCCAGGGCGAACTGCCGGCCGGCCGCGATCCGCTCGCCCTCGCCCGCATGCTGCTGGTGCTGCTGCAGGGGATGCGGGTGGTGGGGAAGGCGTCGGCGGACCCGGCCAGGCTGCGGGACGCGGCGGAACAGGCACTCGCGCTGCTCGACCGATAGCCCGTGGCACCTCCCTCCACGGAGGGGCGCTGCCCCGGTCTTTCACGACTTCACGACCTCATACTGAACCGAACGGTCAAGAAAAAGGGGAGATTCATGACCACCCAGCGCTTCACCGACAAGACCGCCCTCGTCACCGGTGCGGGCTCCGGCATCGGCCGGGCCGTCGCCCTCGCCCTCGCCGCCGAGGGCGCGCACGTCGTCGTCGCCGGACGCGGGCGGGAACCGCTCGACGAGACGGCGGCCCTGATCGAGGCGGCGGGCGGCAAGGCGCTGGCCGTCACCGCCGACGTCTCCCGCCCCGACGGCGTACGGGCCGTCGTGGACGCCGCCATTGAACACTTCGGCTCCCTGGACGTGGCGGTCAACAACGCGGGCGTCTTCCGCGGCGGAGTCCCCCTGGCCGACCTGGCCGAGGCGGACTGGCACGCGCAGCTCGACATCAACGTCACCGGCGTCTTCCTCGCCCTCGCGGCCGAGGTCCGCCGGATGCGCACCCAGCCGCGCGGCGGGGCGATCGTGAACATCGCCTCCACCTTCGGCGCGCACAAGCGCAGCCCGGGAGCCACGGCCTACGCCGCCACGAAGGCGGCCGTCTCGGTACTGACCCGGGGCGCCGCCATCGACCACATCGCGGACGGCGTCCGCATCAACGCCGTCAGCCCCGGCGCCACGGCGACCTCGATGTCCCTGCGCCCCGGGGAGACGGAGGAGGGCAGGGCCGAGCGCATGCGGGGCGAGACACCGCTCGGCCGGGTCTCGTCGGTGGCGGAGGTCGCGGCGGCCGTGCTGTACCTGGCGTCGGACGACGCGGCGTCGGTGGTGGGCACGGACCTGGTGGTGGACGGCGGACAGACGGCCTGAAGCCGTTACCGGGAAGGGGCGGGCGGCTGTCGGTCAACGCGCGCTTCACCAGCCCGCAGACACCGGAGACGACGTTCACGGCGGTGGCGGTGCGCCGCTGAGCGGTCAGCTCCGCAGCGCCTCGTAGGTGACCCCCGTCAGCCGCTCGGAGGCGGCCCACAGCCGCTCCCCCATCGCGTCGTCGAGGGTCCAGGGCGCCCGCCGGGACGGTGCGGGCGCCCCGCGCCACATCGCGAAGGACGGGCCGGTGAAGGAGTCGGACGGGACCCCGGGGGCGGTCGCCGCGTACAGGACGGGCAGCGCGCCCGCCTCGGCGGGCTGGGCGACGACCCGGTTGGCGATACCGATCAGCCGGGTCGCCAGCCGGCGCCCCTCGGCGCGCGGTCCCGCGGTCTGGAGGTTGGTCCGCGCGTATCCCGGGTGGGCGGCGACCGCGCGCACGTCCCAGGCGTCGTCGCGGGCCGCGAGCCGGCGGGCCAGTTCGTGGGTGAAGAGCAGGTTGGCCGATTTCGAGCGGCCGTAGGCGGTCCAGCGGCCGTACCGCCGCACGCTGTTCAGGTCGCGCGGATCGACGTTGCCCAGCGCGTGCAGGAAGCTGGAGACGGTCACGACCCGGGCGCCCGGGGTGGCGAGCAGGGTGGGCAGCAGCAGCCCGGTGAGGGCGAAGTGGCCCAGGTGGTTGACGCCGAACTGGGTCTCGAAGCCGTCCGTCGTCGTCCCGTGCGGCAGCGCCATCACACCGGCGTTGTTGACGAGCAGGTCGAGCCGCTCGTACGGCAATCCGTACGCGAACTCGCGGATGCCCGCCAGGTCCCCGAGGTCCAGCCGCCCCGGCTCCACCGCGGCCTCCGGCACCTCCGCGCGCAGGCGCTCCACGGCCGCGCTCCCCCGCTCCTCGCTGCGGCAGGCGAGCACCACGCGCGCCCCCTTGCGCGCCAGCTCCCGGGCGATCACGTAGCCGAGGCCGCTGTTGGCTCCGGTGACGACGGCGACCCGCCCGTCCAGGCCGGGGATGTCGCCCGTGTTCCAGCCGGTCATCAGCGGCTCCTTCCCTGGTCCGGACCCGTCTCACCGTACGCGCCCCACCGCCCCGAGCGGAGAGCTACCGTCCAGTCACGTCACGTTCGCGTCACGAGTCCTTCATATCGCCACCACATATCCGGTACCTCAATAGCTTCGTCACCTCATAGCCGCTCATCCACACCATTCCTCATCCAAACCATTCCTCATCCACACCATTCCGGGACTCTCGATGAACCTGCTCCGCAAGCCCGCCGCCGTGGCCGTCGCCGCGCTGGCCCTGGCCGCCCTGCCGACCGCCGCCCAGGCACACGACGGCACCCACCCGTTCAAGAACTGCACCGAGGCATACGAGAACGGGCACTCCAACATCCCGTCGACCGACGAGCACTACGGCAAGCACCTGGACCGCGACAACGACGGCGTCGGCTGCGACAAGCCGCCCGCGGACTTCGAGCCCGCCGACGACACCGACGACGCGGGCACCGGCAGCGGGAAGGACTCCGGCACGGGCGGCGGCGACAAGGCCGCCGGGCAGCAGGGCACCGACCTGGCCGAGACCGGCGGCGACGACAGCACGCCCTACCTCGCGGCGGGCGGCGCGATCGTCGTCCTGGCCGGCGGCGGACTGCTGCTGGCCGTCGGCAAGCGGCGCGGCAACGGCGCCGCCTGACCCGCGTACCGGAGCCGGAGCCCCCGCCCGTTCAGCGGCGGGGCTCCGGCGTCTTCAGGCTGAAGGCGGCGCTGCTCAGCCAGCGCCGCGCGGCCCGGGCCACCGGGCGCTCCACGAACCGCTGCACGACGTACGACAGCGCGACCAGAACGGCGACGGTGATCCCGACCACGACCCACGGGTCGGCCCGGTCGCCGAAGCGGTGCAGAATGTTCACGCCGATGGCGTCGTGCAGCAGGTAGAGCGGGAAGGTCAGCGTGCCCGCGACGGTCAGCCCGCGCCAGCGGATCCACCTGGTCCAGCCGAGCGCGACGGCGGCGATCAGCAGGAAGAAGACCGTGATGACCAGGACCAGCCAGCCGCGCCACGGCGACCAGGAGTCCCAGTTCAGGCGGCCCCCGTCGGGCGTCAGCAGGTAGTGCAGCGCCACCAGCCACGACATGGCGACGATGCCCCAGAGCAGCGGCGTCGGCCGGTAGCGGTACATGAGGTAGAAGGCCATGCCCGCGATGAAGTACGGCGCGGAGGGCGGGTTGACCAGCAGCGTCAGCAACCGGATGTCGGCACTGGGTGCCAGCACGGCGGCGACCGTCCACAGGCCGCAGTAGATCACCACGCGCTGGTAGGTCAGGCCCTTCCACACCACGACCGCGAAGGTGAGGTAGAAGCACATCTCCGGCCAGAGCGTCCAGTAGACCGAGTCGAGGTGCTCCACCCCGAGCGGGGTCTGGAGCATCGTCAGGTTGGCGAACAGCACGCGCGGTGACGGGTGCCCGAACGGGTTGTCGGCGAAGAAGATCACGCACGCGGTGATCGCGACGGCCGCCCAGTACATCGGGTACAGCCGGGTGACCCGCGAGATGAAGAAGTCACGCGGGGTGCGGCCCCACGCGCTCATGCAGATGACGAAGCCGCTGATCAGGAAGAACAGCTCGACCCCGAGCCGGCCGAAGGCGAAGTAGCCGTGCGCCACCGGGAACACGTCCTCGACGGGACGGCCCCAGATGGTCTGCATCGTGGAGGGAGCCTGGCCGACGAAGTGGAAGATGACCACGGCCAGGGCGGCCAGGAACCGCAGTCCGTCCAGTGCCGCGAGCCGGTCCCTGCGGACGGGGGGACCGGCCTCGGGCACTCTCGCCTCGGCGGCGGTCCGGGGACCCGGTACTCCGGAGGCGGTCGCCCCCTCGCCGCCTCGCGTGGCGGTCGTGCCGGCCGGTTCCCTGTGATCCGTCGAGGTCATCCAACCACCGTTCCGGTGTGGGCCGCTGTCCGCTGCCAGGGCTCTCAAACTTCACTGACAGCTTGCTGCTGCTCAACTCACAGGGATTCACACCATGGAACTCGTCACAAACAGCGGGTGAACGCGGAGAGGCGGCACCCTCCGCACAGGGTGCCGCCTCCTCGCGTGGACCGGAGCCGCCGCCGATCGGTGAGGGTGGTCGGGTGACAGACGGCGGCTCCGGGGTCTTCGCTCCGCCCGGGTCTAACGGTGGTCGCTGCCCCTCGAGCGCGATGCCGCGCGGCCGGCCTCCAGGCGGGCGACCGGGATCCGGAACGGGGAGCAGGAGACGTAGTCCAGACCCACCTCGTGGAAGAAGTGGACCGACTCCGGGTCGCCGCCGTGTTCGCCGCAGACGCCGAGCTTCAGGTCGGGGCGGGTGGCGCGGCCGGCCTTCGCGGCGGCGGCGACCAGGGAGCCGACGCCGTCCTTGTCGATGGTCTCGAACGGGGAGACGCCGAAGATGCCCTTCTCCAGGTAGGCCGTGAAGAAGCTGGCCTCCACGTCGTCGCGGCTGAAGCCCCACACGGTCTGGGTCAGGTCGTTGGTGCCGAAGGAGAAGAACTGGGCGGCCTCGGCGATCTGACCGGCGGTCAGCGCGGCGCGCGGCAGCTCGATCATCGTGCCGATGGACAGCTTCAGCTTCGCGCCGGTGGCCGCCTCGACCTCGGCGATGACCTGGTCTGCCTCGTCGCGGACGATCTCCAGCTCCTGGACGGTGCCGACCAGCGGGATCATGATCTCGGCGCGCGGGTCGCCCTTGGCCGCCTTGCGCTCGGCCGCGGCCTCGGCGATCGCCCGGACCTGCATGGTGAACAGGCCGGGGATGACCAGGCCCAGGCGGACGCCGCGCAGACCCAGCATCGGGTTCTGCTCGTGCAGGCGGTGCACGGCCTGGAGCAGGCGCAGCTCGTTCTCGTGCGGCTCCTGCCGGGACTCGGCGAGCGCCACGCGGACCGACAGCTCGGTGATGTCGGGCAGGAACTCGTGCAGCGGCGGGTCCAGGAGGCGGACGGTGACCGGGAGTCCGTCCATCGACTCGAAGAGCTGGACGAAGTCCTGCTTCTGGAGCGGCAGCAGCTCCTTCAGGGACTCCTCGCGTACAGCCTCGGTGTCGGCCAGGATCAGCCGCTCCACCAGCTCGCGCCGGTCGCCGAGGAACATGTGCTCGGTGCGGCACAGGCCGATGCCCTGGGCGCCGAAGCGGCGGGCGCGCAGTGCGTCCTCGGCGTTGTCGGCGTTGGCGCGCACCCGCAGCCGGCGCTTGCGGTCGGCGAAGGCCATGATCCGGTGCACGGCCTCGACCAGCTCGTCGGCGTCCTCGGCGCCCGCGTGCATGCGGCCCTCGAAGTACTCCACGACCGGGGACGGCACGACCGGGACCTCGCCCAGGTAGACCTTGCCGGAGGAGCCGTCGATGGAGATGACGTCGCCCTCCTCGACGACGTGCCCGCCGGGCACGGTCATCCGGCGGCGCTTGGTGTCGACCTCCAGCTCCTCGGCGCCGCAGACACAGGTCTTGCCCATGCCGCGCGCGACCACGGCCGCGTGGGAGGTCTTGCCGCCGCGCGAGGTCAGGATGCCCTCGGCGGCGATCATGCCGTCCAGGTCGTCGGGGTTGGTCTCGCGGCGCACCAGGATGACCTTCTCGCCGGACCGGGACCACTTGACGGCGGTGTACGAGTCGAAGACCGCCTTGCCGACCGCCGCGCCCGGCGAGGCCGCGATGCCCCGGCCGACCTTCTCGACCTTCGCCTCGTCGTCGAAGCGGGGGAACATCAGCTGGGCCAGCTGGGCGCCGTTGACGCGCTGAAGGGCCTCCGCCTCGTCGATGAGGCCCTGGTCCACGAGCTGGGTGGCGATGCGGAAGGCCGCGCCCGCGGTGCGCTTGCCTACGCGGGTCTGGAGCATCCACAGCTGGCCGCGCTCGATGGTGAACTCGATGTCGCAGAGGTCCAGGTAGTGGTTCTCCAGCGTCTCCATGATCCGCATCAGCTGGTCGTACGACTTCTTGTCGATCGACTCCAGCTCGGCGAGGGCGACGGTGTTGCGGATGCCCGCGACGACGTCCTCGCCCTGGGCGTTCTCCAGGTAGTCGCCGTAGACGCCCTGGTGGCCGGAGGCGGGGTCGCGGGTGAAGGCGACGCCGGTGCCGCCGCCTCTGGATGTCGCAGTGGGGCCGAGGTTGCCGAAGACCATGGAGCAGACGTTGACGGCGGTGCCCAGGTCGTGCGGGATGCGCTCCTGGCGGCGGTAGAGCTTGGCGCGCTCGCCGTTCCAGGAGTCGAAGACGGCCTTGATGGCGAGGTCCATCTGCTCGCGCGGGTCCTGCGGGAAGTCCCGGCCCGCCTCGGCCTTGACGATCTTCTTGAACTTGGTGACGAGCTTCTTGAGGTCGGCGGCCTCCAGCTCGGTGTCGACCGCGACCTTCTTGGCCGCCTTCGCCGCCTCCAGCGCCTCCTCGAAGAGGTCGCCGTCGACGCCGAGGACGGTCTTGCCGAACATCTGGATCAGGCGGCGGTAGGAGTCCCAGGCGAACCGGTCGTCGCCGGCCTGCTGGGCCAGGCCCTGCACCGACTTGTCGGAGAGGCCGATGTTGAGGACCGTGTCCATCATGCCGGGCATGGAGAACTTGGCTCCGGAGCGGACCGACACGAGGAGCGGGTCGTCGGCCTGGCCGAGCTTCTTGCCCATCTTCGCTTCGAGGGCGTCGAGGTGCGCACTCACCTCGTCACGCAGTGCCGCCGGTTCCTCGCCGCTGTCGAGGTAGGTCTTGCACGCCTCGGTGGTGATCGTGAAGCCGGGAGGGACCGGAAGGCCCAGGTTGGTCATCTCGGCGAGGTTCGCGCCCTTGCCACCGAGGAGGTCCTTGAGGTCCTTGTTGCCCTCGGTGAAGTCGTAAACGAACTTCGCCGCGTTCGTTACCTGGGGATCTTTGTTTTCCGACACGGGTCTCGACTCCTCGAAGACGCGGTGGCTGCCCTGACGGCGAGGAATCTACCCAGATCAAAGGCCCCTGGGTACGTCCACTTGTGCGTCATGCGCCTGTAACCACCCGTCCGCCAGCGGATCGAAAGTCAAGGCTTGGCAAGCGACCGACCGAGTATGTTTTCACTTCTTGAACGAATGAACTCCCAGACATCCCGTTGAGCGCTCATGTGAGCGGCATTCGCTACGTTTGAGTTCGATCGATGAACGATCAAGGTGTGGCACTGAGTGCCACACCTTGGAGAAGTGGAGTCGCTCAAGATCCGCTCATCTGAGCGCCTCTGCTATCAGAGGTGGCGAGAATCACGCTGCCACAGGCCGCGGGTTTTCACCATGCGGACGGGTGAACGGACCACCCGCCAGGGACGTACGTCACTGCGGCGGGTCCGGCCCCCTCGCCGGGCCCGCCGTCCACCGGGATTCGTACGGAAGGACCTCCGGGTGCCTGTCTTCACGCGCTTTCGCCAGCCACCGACCCCGGCCGGGGAGCCGCACGAACCCGGTGGGTCCGGCGAGACCGACGAGGCGGGCGCACCGGACGAGCCGAGCACGCCGGACGAACCCGACGAACCGCACGAGCCCGATGTGGTCGAGCCCGACGACCCCGGGGAGGCCATCGAGCGCGACCCTGCCGCCGAAACCGAAACCGAAACCGAAACCGAGACGGAGCCCGACCCCGCCGCCGAGCCCCAGCCCGCCGCGTCCCGCCGCGCCCACTGGCGGGCCTGGCGCACCCGGCACCCCCGTGCCGCCCTCGTCCTGCGCCGGACGACGACCGTCCTCGCCGCCGTGCTGGTGCTCGGGGCGCTGCTGCTGCCGAACACCTTCGTCGCGCTGGAGCCCAACCGGTTCGCGCGGATTCCGGCGGAGGCGGTCATCGCGGCGGTGCTGCTGCTCTGCCTGCCGCGTGCCGCGCGCCGGGTGGCGGCGGCGCTCTTCGGTGTCGGCCTGGGCGTGCTGACCGTGCTGAACCTGCTCGACATGGGCTTCACCGAGTACCTGGGGCGGGGCTTCAACGTCGTCCTCGACTGGGGTCTGCTGGACGACGCCCAGTCGTACGTGGCGGACTCGATGGGCGGGGCGGCGGCGGCCTGGGCGGCCGTGGGCGCGGTGCTGCTCGTGGTGCTGGTGCTGGTGGTGATGGCCCTGGCGGCGGTCCGGCTCGGGGAACTGCTCGCCGCGCACCGGGAGCGGGCGGCCAGGGGCGCGCTGATGGCGGCCACCGTGTGGATGACCTGCGTGGCGCTGGGCGTGCAGACCTTCGGCGTGCCGGTCGCCACCCGGAGCGCCTCCGGGGTGCTGGAGGCGCAGGCCCACCGGGTGGTGGACACGCTGCGCGACGAGGCGGCGTTCGCGAAGGAGGCGAAGGCGGACCGGTTCGGCGCCACGCCCGGCGCGCAGCTGGTGCCCGACCTGCGCGGCAAGGACATGATCTTCACGTTCATCGAGAGCTACGGCCGCAGCGCCATCGAGGACCCGGTGACGGCGCCCGGCGTCGGCCGGACCCTGGACGCGGGCACGAAGGCGCTCGCCGAGAAGGGCTTCCGGGCGAAGAGCGGCTGGCTGACGTCGGCGACGTTCGGCGGCAGCAGCTGGCTCGGCCACTCCACGTTCCTGTCGGGGCTGTGGGTGGACAACCAGCAGCGGTACCGCACCGTCACCGCCGGCGACCACCTCACCCTCACCAAGGCGTTCCAGAAGACCGGCGACTGGGACACGGTCGGCGTGATGCCGGGGGTGCAGAAGGCGTGGCCGGAGTCGGAGTGGTACGGCCTCGACAAGGTCTACGACGCGTTCGACGTGGGCTACCGGGGGCCGAAGTTCAGCTGGTCCACCATGCCGGACCAGTACGCGCTGGAGGCGTTCCAGCGCCTGGAGCACGGCAGGGAGCGGGACAAGCCGCTGATGGCGGAGATCATCCTGACCTCCAGCCACCAGCCCTGGGCGCCGCTGCCGAGGATGGTCGGCTGGGACGAGGTCGGCGACGGGTCGGTGTACGACGGCATCGAGGCGTCGGGGGTGGAGGCGTCGGACATCATCGCCGACTCCACCCGCTCCAAGGAGGAGTACGGCAAGTCGATCGAGTACTCGGTGACCAGCCTCACCCAGTGGCTGGAGCGCTACGGCACCGACGACACGGTCCTCGTCTTCCTCGGCGACCACCAGCCGCTCACCCGGGTCAGCGGGGACAAGGCGAGCCGGGACGTCCCGGTGTCGGTCGTGGCCAAGGACCCGAAGGTGCTCGACGCGATCGACGACTGGAACTGGACGGAGGGGCTGAAGCCCGCCGAGGACGCGCCGGTGTGGCGGATGAGTTCCTTCCGCGACCGCTTCCTGACCGCGTACGGCTCCACCCCGCACCCCACCACGGGCTGATCAGCCGCCGGAGGTGTCCAGCTCCGCGTCCGCGCCGACGCCCGCGCAGTCGTACGGGTCCTTCAGCCAGCCGTCCGGCAGGACCACCCGGTTGTTGCCGGAGGTGCGGCCGCGCGGGCCGTCGGCGCCGGTGGGCCAGGGCTGGTCCAGGTCGAGTTCGTCGAGGCCCGCGCGCAGCGCCTCCAGGGATGAGGTGATCGCGAGACGCTTGCGCATCTCGGAGCCGACCGCGAAGCCCTTGAGGTACCAGGCGACGTGCTTGCGGAAGTCGATGACGCCGCGCGCCTCTCCCGCCCGTCGCCCACCACCACCCTCAACGGTGGCCCTCCGGGCCGTCCCTCCATTTTCGATCCACTCCCCCAGCAGCGTGGCGTGCCGGACCATCACGTCGGCGACCTCGCGCAGGGTGGGCCGGGCGAAGGCGTCGGTGCGGCCCTCGAAGGCGGCGACCAGGTCGGCGAAGAGCCACGGCCGCCCCAGGCAGCCGCGCCCGACGACCACGCCGTCGCAGCCGGTCTCGCGGACCATGCGCAGCGCGTCCTCGGCGGACCAGATGTCGCCGTTGCCGAGCACCGGGATCTCCGGGACGTGCTCCTTGAGGCGGGCGATGGCGTCCCAGTCGGCGGTGCCGCCGTAGTGCTGGGCGGTGGTGCGGCCGTGCAGGGCGATGGCGGTCACGCCCTCCTCGACGGCGATCCGGCCGGCGTCGAGGAAGGTGAGGTGGTCGTCGTCGATGCCCTTGCGCATCTTCATGGTGACGGGCAGGTCACCGGCGCCGGTGACGGCCTCGCGGACGATGGCGCGCAGCAGGTTCCGCTTGTACGGGAGGGCCGAGCCGCCGCCCTTGCGGGTCACCTTGGGCACGGGGCAGCCGAAGTTCAGGTCGATGTGGTCGGCGAGGCCCTCCTCCGCGATCATGCGGACGGCCTTGCCGACGGTCACCGGGTCGACGCCGTACAGCTGGATCGAGCGCGGTGTCTCGGTCGCGTCGAAGTGGATCAGCTGCATGGTCTTCTCGTTGCGCTCGACCAGCGCCCGGGTCGTGATCATCTCGCTCACGAACAGGCCCTTGCCCCCGCTGAACTCCCTGCACAGGGTGCGGAACGGCGCGTTGGTGATCCCGGCCATCGGGGCCAGCACGACGGGGGGCGCGACGGTGTGCGGGCCGATCCGCAGGGGTGCGGCGGTGGTGCCGGGGGCGGGCGTGGTGAGCGTGGACATTCCTCCATTGTCACGTACGCGGGGCAGTGCTCGCCGGGCCGCGGGGCCGAAGATCATGTATTGGTCATTAGTTAGCCGCACTATCGAAATGGGCGTACGATGGCGCCCATGCCGCAGCTCACCCACCGCCGACGCATGCTCGTCCTGGCCATCTGCTGCATGAGTCTGCTGATCGTGAGCATCGACAACACGATCCTCAACGTGGCCCTGCCCTCCATGCAGCGCGATTTCGGCGCGAGCACGTCGGGGCTCCAGTGGGCGGTCGACGCGTACACGCTGGTGCTGGCCGCGCTGCTGATGCTGGCCGGCTCCACGGCCGACCGGATCGGCCGCAAGCGAGTCTTCATGACCGGCCTGGTGGTCTTCACACTGGGCTCGCTGCTGTGCTCGCTGGCGCCCGACCTGTCCTCGCTGGTCGTCTTCCGGATGATTCAGGCGGTGGGCGGTTCGATGCTCAACCCGGTCGCCATGTCGATCATCACCAACACCTTCACCGACCCGCGCGAGCGGGCCCGCGCGATCGGGGTGTGGGGCGCGGTGGTCGGCATCTCTATGGCGGCGGGGCCACTGGTGGGCGGCGTACTGGTGGAGTCGGTCGGCTGGCGCTCGATCTTCTGGGTCAACCTGCCGGTGGGCCTCGCCGCCCTGCTGCTCACCCTGCGCTACGTCCCCGAGTCCCGGGCGCCGAAGGCCCGCCGGCCCGACCCGCTGGGCCAGCTGATGGTGATCGTGCTGTTCGGCTCCCTGACATACGCGATCATCGAGGCGCCGAACGCCGGGCTCGCGGCGGTGCTGCCCTTCGCCGCGCTCGCGCTGGCCGCGCTGGCCGGCCTGCTCCTGCACGAGCCCCGGCGCGCCGAACCCCTCATCGACCTGCGTTTCTTCCGGTCGGCGCCGTTCAGCGGGGCCACCGTCATAGCGATCAGCGCGTTCGCGGCGCTGGGCGGTTTCCTGTTCCTGTCCACGCTGTACCTCCAGAACGTGCGCGGACTGAGCGCCCTGGAGGCCGGGTTGTGGATGCTGCCGATGGCCGTCCCGACCTTCCTGTGCGCCCCGCTGTCCGGGCGGCTGGTCGGCAGCCGGGGTCCGCGGCTGCCGCTGCTGATCGCGGGCGGCGCGCTGACCGTGAGCGGGGCGCTGTTCGCCGCCTTCGAGGCCGAGACCTCCGACGTCACCCTGTTCATCGGCTACGTCCTGTTCGGCGTCGGCTTCGGCTTCGTCAACGCGCCCATCACCAACACGGCCGTCTCCGGCATGCCCCGCGCCCAGGCCGGGGTGGCCGCGGCCGTCGCCTCCACCAGCCGCCAGCTGGGCCAGACGCTCGGCGTGGCCGTGGTCGGCGCGGTGCTGGCGGCGGGCGTGGGCGCCTCGTCGTACCGGGACACCTTCGTCTCGGCGTCCCGCCCCGGCTGGTGGATCCTGGCCACCTGCGGCCTCGCGGTCCTCGTCCTGGGCGCCGCCACCACCGGCCGCTGGGCCCGTCGCACGGCGGAACGAACCGCCGAGCACCTGGAGTCGACGGAGGTACGGGAGGCGGCGCGGGCGGGGGCGTGACGTTCCGTCCGGAGGCAGCGCGTCGCACGCCCGCGCCCCGTAATTGCCTGGCCACCGCATAACCCCGCAACTACCCTGCGACACCGTGGTGTCAGAGACAGGGCGACCGGCCGGGACTCCGGCCGAAAGGGGCGGGGTACATGGACGCGGCCGACTTCTACACCGGCATCGTGGCGGAGTCCTACGCCCCGCTGAAGTCCTTCTCCCCGGAGCCCGAGCCGTACGCGGCCTTCGTGCGTGAGGCCGGCGGACCGGCGCTGGAGCTGGGCTGCGGAGACGGCGACCCGCTGCTCGCGCTGCGCCGGCAGGGCCTGGACGTCGAGGGCGTTGACTCCTCCGCGGACATGCTGGAGCGCTGCCGCGCGCGGGCCGCCCGGGAGGGCGTCACCGTCACCGTGCACCACCAGCGGATGGAGGAACTCGACCTGGAACGCCGGTTCCGGGCGGTCTTCCTGGCCGGGCCGACCTTCAACCTGCTGCCGGACGACGCCACCGCAGAGGCCGCCCTGCGCCGCGTCCGGGAGCACCTCGCCGAGGGCGGCACGGCCCTGATCCCCCTCCACGTCCCCTCCCCCACGCGCGCGGAGCAGATCGGCGTGGTCCGCACCGCCACCGCCGCCGACGGCGCCGAGCTGCGCTTCTCGATGGTCTCCGAGCAACGGGAAGAGGCCGTCCGCACCCAGACCGCCGTACTACGTTACGAGCGCCACCGGGACGGGGAGAGCACGGCCGTGGAGCGCACCTGGCCGCTGCACTGGTACCGCAGGTCCGACTTCGAGAAGCTCGCCGCGGCGGCCGGGCTGGTCCCGGTGTCGGTCACCGACGCCGACGGGGCGGAGGCCGACGACGACGCCACCTACCTGACCTTCCGGCTCCGGGCCGCCGAACCGGCGGACGGCTGAAAGCGGAGAGGGGCGAGCTGCGCGTCCCGCCTCAGCGCAGCGGATTCGGCAGCCGTTCCGCCACCATCGGCCAGTACTTCAGGACCGCCTCCTCCACCTCCGGCAGCGCTCGCTGGCCCGCCAGGGCCAGGACGATCGCCGCGGCCACGCCCGTCCACGCGACCGGGCCCAGCGGGGTGCAGCCGAAGAGGCGGCTCACGCCCGGGGTCTGGACGAGGGCGACCAGGGCGGCGGCCGAGCCCAGGGACGTGACCTGGACCAGACGGCTGTCGCGGCGGTCGGCGAGGGTCTGGGCGAGCTGGGTGCCGACCACGGCGCACAGGGCCATCGTCGTCGAACGACGGTCCGTGCCCGGCGTGAAGCGGCCGAACAGCCAGGCCGCGGTCGCCCCGAGCACCGTGGTCAGGGCCCGGTGCCGGATCTGCCGCAACAAGGGCTCGCCCAGCACCGCGGTGCCCAGCGGCGCGCCCGCGTCGGCGGCCTCCTGCTCGGGATCCCCCGTGCGCGTCACCGCGACCGCCATCGCCGGGAACAGGTCGGTGAAGAGGTTCACCAGCAGCATCTGACGGGTCGACAGCGGCGCGGAACCGCTCAGCACCGTGCCGAGGATGCCGAAGCCGACCTCGCCCGCGTTGCCGCCGATCAGGATGGCGATGGCGTCGGCGACGCTGTGCCACAGCGCCCGGCCCTCCCGGACCGCCTCCACCAGCACCAGCAGGTCGTCCCCCGTCACCACCAGGTCGGCGGCGTTGCGGGCGGCGGCCGAGCCGCGGGCGCTGATGCCGACGCCGATGTCGGCGGCGCGGATGGCGGCGGCGTCGTTGGCACCGTCGCCGACCATGCCGACGACCCGCCCGGCGTCCCGCAGCGACTCGACGACCTGGAGCTTCTGCTCCGGCGCCACCCGGGCCACGACGTCCGCGTCGCGCAGCATCCGGGAGCGCGCCGTACGGTCGGCGGCGGCGAGTTCGTCGCCGGTGACCACGACCGCGTCCTCGGGCCAGCCCAGGTCGACGGCGATGGCGTGGGCGGTCTGCGGGTGGTCGCCGGTCAGCACCACGGGCCGTACGCCCGCCTCGCGCAGCCCGCGCACCAGCGCCGGGGACGTCTCGCGGGGTACGTCGGCCAGCGCCAGCAGCCCCGTGAACTCCAGCTTCGCCGGCTGCTGTTCGAGGACGTCGGCGGCCTTCTCACCCCGGCGCAGGGGGCGGGCGGCCACCGCGATGATGCGCAGTCCGTCGCCGGCCAGGGCCTGCGCCACCTCCAGGGTGCGCGACGGCAGGTCGGCGCAGGCAGGCAGCACCGTCTCCGGGGCGCCCTTGACCACCAGCGTCGCGGGCCCGCCGGCGCGGTCCCGTCCGACGGCGGCGGCGTAACCGCGCGAGGTCTCGAAGGGCAGGCCCTCCACCTGCGTCCACCCCGGGTCGTCGCCGGCCGCGTCCAGGACCGCCTCGTCGGTGGCGTGGGTGGGCCGGGCCCCGTCGCCGTTCAGCCGGGGGACGGCGCGCGCGGCGGTCCGTACGGCGTCGGCCGCTTCCGGGTCGCCCACCTTGCGGACCGTGCCGTCGGCGCCCGCGACGCGTGTCAGCCGCAGTCTGTTCTCGGTGAGCGTGCCGGTCTTGTCGAAGCAGATGGTGTCCATCCGGCCCAGCGCCTCCAGCGTGCGCGGGGTGCGCACGAGGACCCCGCGACGGCTCAGCCGCCGGGCCGCCGCGAGCTGTGCCACCGTCGCCACCAGGGGCAGCCCCTCGGGCACGGCGGCCACCGCGACCGACACCCCGCCGGCGACGGCCCGCCGGACCGGCGCCCCGCGCAGCAGCGACAGACCGGTGACCGCGGCCCCGCCCGCCAGGGTGAGCGGCAGCGCCTTGCGGGTCAGTTCCTGGAGCCTGGCCTGCACCCCGGCCGCCGCGGGCGTCCGGGCGGCGAGCGCCACCGCCCGCGCCGCCTCGGTGTGGTCGCCGATGTCGACGACGACGGCCCGGGCGCGGCCGGCCACCACGGTCGTGCCCTCGAAGACCATGCAGTACCGCTCGGCCACCGGGGCCTTGGGCGCCGGGTCCACGCTCTTGTCCACCGGCAGCGACTCACCGGTCAGCGCGGACTCGTCCACCTCCAGACCGTCCTCCCACAGCAGCCGGGCGTCGGCCGGGACGACGTCGTCCGTCTTCAGTTCGATCACGTACCCCGGGTGCAGCCGGGCCGCGTCCATGATGCGCGGCTCGCCCTCCCGTTCGGGCTCCTCGGTGACCCGGGCCTTCTGCGTCTGCTCGGCCAGCAGCCCGGACAGCGCCCGTTCGGCGCGCAGCCGCTGGAAGCCGCCGACCAGCGCGTTCAGGTCGAGCGCCCCGACCACCAGCAGGGCGTCCACGACCGACCCGAGGATCGCGGAGGCCGCCGAGCCGACCGCGAGCACCGGGGTGAGCGGATCGTCCAGCTCCCCGCGGACCGCCCGGGCCAGCTCCCACGACCAGAACGCCGGGGCCAGCACCGGTACCCGGCCCGCCCGGTCGGCGACCGCGCGCAGCCGGGCCGCGGCCTGCTCGACGACGGTCGGCTCGGGCTCGATCTCCCGCTCCAGGCGGTCCCGTACGGCGTCCGGGGCCAGCGCGTGCCACGCCACCCGCGCCCGGGGATGCGGGGCGCGGGCCATCGCCACGCCGAGCGCGGCGCGCGTCCCGGACAGCAGGGCCACCGCCGCGCTCGCGTCGACCGGCGCGTGCCGCAGCCCGGACAGCGCGATGAAACTCCGCCTGCCGCCGCGCCGGCCGCGCGCCTCGCCGACCGCCACCAGCAGCCCGGACAGCGCGGCACCCGACCGGGCCAGTGTCTGCGAGCGCCGCCCGATGGCACGGGCCGCGGGCACCGCCCGCAGCAGCCGCCACACGTCGGCGAGCCCCTGCGGAGCGATCACGTCCGCGCCCCACGCCACCGGGGAGTCCGCGTCGGCCAGGGCGACGGCCACGTCCCCGCCGAGCAGCCCGGCCAGCACCGATTCGTCGTCGTCGGGCCGGGGCCGTACGACCGTGACGACGCCGCCCTCGGGGCGCAGTTCGGCCACGACGTCCGCGAGCGGGCGCCGCGCGTCGACGACCTGGTCCGCGAGGCCGGTGAAGTCGGCCAGCGCCGGGTCCTGGACCATCACCACGCGCAGGCCGGCGCGCCGGGCCGCGTCCAGCACGTCCTCGGTCCACGGGTCGGCGCCGTCGTCCGGCAGCCGCAGCGCGCTCGGGTGCAGCACGACCGTGCGGGCCATCTCCAGCTGCCGCAGCCGTCCGGGGTCGCGCACCAGCACACCGGTACGGGACAGGGCGGCGCTCAGTACGGCGTGGAAGGCGGCGGGACCGTACCGCGCGGCCTTGGGCGAGCCGGCCAGCACGGCCTCGGCCGCCTCGGCCACGTCGTGCTTGACCAGCAGCGTCGCCGCGGCGCCCGCCACGCTGCCGGCCGAGGCGTGGGCGGCGTAGTCCTGGGCCGGGGAGCTGCGCGGCGCCGGGCGCAGCGTGAGGTCGGCGGGCAGGCTGCCGCGGCCGGGGGCGCAGAGCTGGTCGTGCACCACCTCGAAGGCCGCCGTCCGTGCCACCGCCTCCGTCAACTGGCAGGCGCGCAGCGCCCCGTCGAGCACCAGCGAGGTGGGGCTCTGCCCGGCGCCGTGCACGGCGGCGTTGGCGGCGGCCAGCGCCACGTCCATGCGGTGGTCGCCCATCCGGTCGCGCAGCCAGGCGCGGAAGGCCGGGTTCTCGCGCAGCAGTGTCGCCACGGCGGTGATCAGGCGGGGCGAGGGCGGCAGCCGCAGGCGCGCGCCGGTCACGGCGGCGGCGATGCCGAGGACGTCGGCGCCGAGGGCGGTCGCGGCGACGCGGACCGAGGCCGGGTCGCCGGGGTGGGCCAGTTCGTCCACCTGGTCGCCGACGTCCTGCCGGTCCCGTCGGTCCGTCCGGGTGAGTCCGTGCCGCTCGGCGAGTTCGGTGGCGTGGTCCACGACGGAGTCGGTCAGCTCCTCCTCGGTCGCGGTCACCACCAGCCTGGCGAGGCCGGTGTCCCAGTAGGCGACCAGCACGTCCGGGTGTTCGGCCACCGCCGCGGCCACCCGTCGCGCGACGCGTTCCGTGCCGCCCGCCAGGCGCACCTCGTCGGCCGCCGCCGGGCGGAGCGCGAGGTGGGCCCGGGGCCCGGCCCGCCACTCCCGGGTGGAGCCGGGCAGCGCGGACCGGGCGACCCGTGCCGCGCGTGCGGCGAAGTCGGCGCCCCGCACACCGGCCCGCGCGGTGCCCGCGACCGCCCCGGCCGCGGCGCCCACGGCGGGTGCGGTGCCGCGCGCGAGCAGCCTGGGGCCGGCCAGTACGAGTCCGGTGACGGCGTCCTGGGACCGCGTCAGCAGCGCGCCGACCATGGCCGTGGCTCAGCCCGTCTTGCGCGTGCGCGAGGCGGCGGCCGTCTTACGGCTGCCCGCCGAGCCCGAGGCGGAGGGACGGCTGGACGCCGCCTTCTTTCCCGAGCGGCTCCTGCTCCGTGCGGGTGACGCGGTCTTCTTCGCGGGGGCTTTCCTGGCGGCGGTCTTCTTGGCGGCGGTCTTCTTCGCCGTCGCCTTCTTGGCGGTCGCCTTCTTGGCGGTCGCCTTCTTGGCGGTCGCCTGCTTCGCCGTCGCCTTCTTCGCCGTCGCCTTCTTCGCGGTCGCCTTCTTCGCCGCGGCGGACTTCGTGGCGGCGGCCTTCGTGGCGGGCGACTTGGCGGTGGACTTCGTGGCGGTGGTCTTCTTCGCCGCGGCCTTCTTCGCCGCGGCCGACTTCGAGGCGGCCGACTTCGAGGCGGTCGACTTCGCCGCCGCGGTCTTGGCGGTGCTCTTCCTGGCGGCGGCGCTCTTCTTGGCGGCCTCGGTACCACCGGTGCCCCGCGCGGCGGCCCCGTTCCCGTTCCGCCGCCGCCGTGACTGCGTCAGCCAGGCCACCGCCGCTCCGGTGAGCGCCACCGGCCACTCCACCAGTCCGGCGACGCCCAGCACCCCCGCACCCGTGTACACGATCACGCGCCGCCCGCGCGGCGACACCGCGCCGATCCGTTCCAGCGCGCCCTCGGCGGCTTTACCGACCGTCGTGGCGCCCGGCACCTTCCGTACCGTGGAAGCGGCCGCGTGCAACGGCCGCGGGAGTGTCTGCGCCGACTTCTGCTCAGCCATGACTGTTCGTCCTCGCCCTGTCCGTGCGGTGGGAAACCCTGGGAACATCACCTTCCGCACAACTCCGCGTTCCCGCACCTCGGGCGTCACCCCGACGGCGTCACGCCTGCGCAACCCACCTCACCGCACCCACCGGGAGGCCCGCATGATCCCCCGGCCGCCCATAGTGGCTGAACATGCAGTACTACCAAGCAGGTCCCGAGCCTGCCCGCACGCCCCGGCACGAGCGGCGGCCAATATGGCACCCTCCCTGATGGCCCAGACCTGGAACCACTACAACGGCGCCCTCAAGGGCCTGATGACGTGGTCCCTCAACTTGGACAGCTCGAAGAACCACTGGACCACTGGACCTTCGGCGACAACTTGAATCCTCCCCTCCCTGGAAGCAGGGGATTCCTGGCTCAGGCTGCCTCCTGGAGCGGCGCTCCAGGAGGTCTTGTGCCATCGACACCAGCCGGGTTGAGACCAGCCCGGACGAGCATGACGCGTGCGGAGTTCTTGTCCCGTGGGGACGCGGTTCCGCAGGCGGTGCAGGTGTAGGTGCGCTCACCCAGCGGCAGTGCGTGCTTGGCTCTCGCTCCGCACTGCGCGCAGTCCATCGTGGTGTACGCGGGGTGGACCAGGCGGATGTCCCGCCCGTGTTTGCGGCCCATCTCGATCAGAGCGGCCTTGGTGGCGCCGATGGCGGCGTCCGCGGCCTTGCGGGCCATCGTGGACTTGGCCAGGAACTTCGGACGGAAATCCTCGACGGCGACAGCATCATGGTCGCGAACGGCCTTCTTGGCCCACTTGCGACCGGTGTCCCGCCGCTGCCTGGCGACCTTCTTGTGCGCCTTCGCCCGCAGCCTCTTCGCCGCGCGATAGCCCCTCGACCCGGACGTCCCCTTCTTCGGCCTGCGGCGGGCCATCATCCGGTCGTACCGGCCCAGCCTCACCCGCGCCCTCCCGCCGTGCCCGGCATGCGGCAGGTCGTGCGCGTCGGACGTCGTGGTCGCCGTCTGCCTCACACCCCAGTCGACACCAAGGACCCGGCCCGTCCTGGGCAGGGGCTGGACCTGGGCGGGGACGACAAAGGAGCAGTACCAGTGCCCGAGGCTGTCCTGGTACACGCGTACCGAGGACGGCTCGGCCGGCAACTCCCGCGACCACACCACCGACACGACGATCCCGCCCGCCAGGTGCAGCCGACCCTCCTTCAGCCGAAACCCACGCCGGGTGTAGTTGAGCGTCAGCAGTGCCTCACGCCTGGTCTTCCATGTCGGCATCCCGGCCCGGCGCACCACCGGCAGGCCCGCTGCGATGTCCTGCTGCGCCTTGGCGCGGGAGCGGCCGAAGTCGCGGATGATCTGCTGCTGAGGAACGCACGAACCCTCCCGCAGCCACGGCGTACGGGCGCGGGCCCCGGTCAGCATCCTGTCCAGCTGAGCCGGGCCGCACGCGGCCTTCTCACCGGTCGCCCTATTGTGCAGATGCACCGCCCTCGACCTGGCGACGCACTCGTTCCAGAGCCAGCGACACCGGCCCCACTCCGCCGCCAGGGACGCGCGGGCCGTGGACGACACCCGCAACCGGAAGGTGTACCGGGCATGCCCGGCCCGTTCATTCGCACCCACCTGCGACATCTCGCCCCCTTCACGAACGCGACCAGGACACCGTGCCGTCCCGAACCCTGCGAAGGACCATACGTACGACACCCGCACACACACCCGCCCATCCCGCAACCACCACCCCGACCAGCGACTACAGGAACACGTGTTCGCATTACCTTGGGTCATGCCGTTGCAAGGATCAGGTGAAGACCATGCAGGCCCAAAGACGCCAAACGCCCACCCCTCACCCGACCGAGACGGGTGGTGGGTGGGCACAGGCCCGGGGGTGCCCGGGGGGGGGGCCCCCGGGGAGGGCCCCCCCCCGCCGCCCCCCCCCCCCCCCCCGCGCGACCCACCCCCCCCC